>JBGTEU010000030.1:0-10919 GCA_041747595.1 Bythopirellula sp. | reverse complement strand
TTGGTTCCTCTGGCCCAAGGTGGAATACCTCCCCAGCGGCAACCGCAACCTCGTGTTCGGCATCGTGATCCCACCCCCCGGCTACAACATCGACCAACTCATGTCGCTCGGGGAAATCGTCGAAGCCGAACTGCGGCCCTTCTGGGACATCGACGAGAACACCGATCTCACGAAGCTCGAGATTCCGGCCATCCAAGATTTCTTCTTCGTCGTTCGCGGTCGGCAAGTCTTTTTAGGAATCAGGGCGAAAGACCCGCTGCGGGCCGGCGAATATGTCCCCTTCATTTTCCGGATGGGGCAAAAAATTCCCGGCGCGATCACCGTCGCCAAGCAATCGAGCCTCTTCGAGCAAGGACTGTCTGCGGGGCGTACGATCGACGTCGAAATCACCGGCCCCGAAGTCGAACGCCTCGTGCAAATCGGTGGGCAAATCTTCGGCCAAGTCATGGGCATGATCCCCGGCGCGCAAGCGCAGCCCAAGCCGAGTCTCGACCTTTCCAGTCCCGAGGTCCACGTCATCCCCAAACTTCTGCAAGCCGCCGAAATGCAGGTGAGCTCCTCGGAACTCGGCTTCACGGTCGATGCCCTCGTCGATGGAGCGTACGTGAGCGACTACTTCCTCGAGGGCAAGAAAATCGATCTCACGCTGATGGGCGAGCAGCAATACGCCGATCAAACCCAGCTCGTCGGCGCGGTTCCCATCGCCACGCCGCTCGGGCAACTCGTGCCGCTCAATGCGCTGGCCGACGTGATACTCGCCAGCGGTCCCGAGCAGGTGAATCACCGCGAACGCATGCGGTCTATCGCGATTTCTGTTTCGCCGCCGCCGCAGATGCCGCTCGAAGAGGCGATGACCCTGCTGCAAACCCAAATCGTCGAGCCGCTGCAGCAAGGGGGCCAACTCGACGGAGGCTACCGCATCTCGCTTGAAGGGACCGCCGACAAATTGCGCGAAACGTGGCTCGCCCTCCGCTCGAACATTATTATCGCGATCTTCATCACTTACCTGCTGATGGCCGCGCTGTTCGAATCGTGGCTTTATCCGTTCGTCATTATCCTCAGCGTTCCGCTGGGCGCCGTCGGTGGTATTCTCGGGCTTTTTCTCTTGAATTTCTTCGTGCTTCAGCCGCTCGACGTCCTCACGATGCTCGGCTTTGTGGTCTTGATCGGCACGGTGGTAAACAATCCCATTCTAATCGTCCACCAAGCGCTCAACCACATGCGCGAAGACCACATGACTCACTCCGAGGCGGTCTTGGAAAGCGTCCGCACCCGCATCCGGCCGATCTTCATGACCACCATCACCACCGTGCTGGCCCTGCTGCCACTGGTGGTCTTCCCCGGGGCGGGTAGCGAGCTTTACCGCGGCCTCGGCGCGGTGGTTCTGGGGGGCTTGCTCTCGTCGACGTTCTTCACGCTGCTCTTAGTCCCGACGCTCTTCACGCTAACCCTCACGATCAAGCACCGCCTGATGGGAGAAGCAAGCGACGATCACGACCTCAGCGATCTTTCGCAATCCCATCCGCCCGTGGTCCCCGTCAAGGAACGCAAGCGGGAACTCGCGGCGCGGAATTAGCCTAAACGGGTTCCACCTATCGGAGCGCAAGTTCAAGCATCTTTTCCGGTGCTTGCTTTCTTTGCGGCATTCTTGCTTGCCGATCTTTTGACCTGAGTCTCCAGCAGCGGCAATCGCAGCGTGAATTCACTCCCCAGGCCAAGCCCGGCACTCGCCGCCTCCACTTCACCATCGTGGAGCTCCGCGATTTGCCTCGCAAGCGCGAGACCGATTCCCAAGCCACCCCGGTCACGGCCATGAGAATCGTCCGATTGCACAAAGAGATTAAACACTCGCGGTAGCATCTCCTTGTCGATGCCGATGCCAGTGTCATTGCATTTAAGGATCGCGCGACCATCCTGTTTCTTCAGCTTCAAGCGGATCTTACCACCGGGATCCGTAAATTTCATGGCGTTTTTTGCACGAGATTCACAATCGCTTGTTCGAGCCGCGCGGGATCGCCGTAAACGTAGACGGGTTCCGAGGCGTATTCGACCGAGAAATCATGATTGCGGCCCCGCATGGCTTCGCTCGTCATTTCGACGACGTGAGCGACAATCGTCGCCATATCCACCGGCTCGGTTTTGAGCTCAATTTTGCCCTGACTCACCCGCGCTGCTTCCAGCAAATCATCCACCAATCGGGTCAGCCGCTCGACTTGTCGGTGCATGACGTCGACGGATTCTTCGAGAACAATTTCACCGGCGCCTTCCGACTGCAGGAGTTCCAAGTGACTCCGCAGAGGTGCCAAGGGATTGCGCAATTCGTGGGCCAGCATCGCCAAGAATTCATCCTTATGCCGATTCGCTTGCTCGAGCGCGTCCTTCGCCCGCTTTAAGGGATCCACGTCTATGAGCGCCACCACGGCACCATCAACGTTGTTGTTCATCGTTTTGTAGGGTCGCACTCGCAGCGAGTACCACTGTCCGTTCCTATCCCGCACCTCCAATTCCTTCGCGGAAGCCGTCTCGATCACATCCCTCAGCATTTGCTCCAGGTCGGGGGCGTCAATCGGCAGACGAATGTCCCCCACGGGGCGTCCCACGTCGGTGGAAAGGAGGTTGAGCATCCGCTGAGCTTGCGGCGTAAACCAACGAATTCGCAAGTCGGGACCCAACATGAGCAGCACCAGTTGGGCACTGCTGAGAAAGTTAACCAAGTCGCTGTTGGCCTGGTTCAGCTCGTCGTTGCGCTCCGCGAGCTCTTCATTCACCGTGGTCAGTTCTTCGTTGCTCGACTGAATTTCTTCCTTGGTGGTTTGTAGTTCCTCGTTGATGCTTTGCAGTTCTTCATTGCTGGATTGAATTTCCTCGTTGGCCGACTGCAGCTCCTCGTTGGCGGCTTCTTGGTGCTCTAAGAGCGACTGCAAATACTCCCGGGTCGCTTCGAGCTCCTGCTTTAGTCGGACCACATGGGCAACCGTGCCTTCTTGATCGATAGCCAAAGTCTCCAACTCTTGAGGCTCGCCTGGCTGAGGGGCCGTTTCCACCCGACGACGCCACTGCGAATCCTAAAACAGAATCAAAAAACAACGGCCGCGAGACCCTTGAGCACCGATGCGCAAGACTTCGAGATTCACTTCACGAAACCCGCCATTGGATTTCACCTGCAATCCTTCGCTACGCACGGCCGCATCGCTTTCTTCCGCTTGCTGCAGCGTGGAACGCAATCCCACCAACAATCCCTCGCGGGCCATCTTCAGAACGTTCAAATTGGGCTTGCCGGGCGCGGCGGCCAGAAAGCGACTCGTATCGCCGCGAAACTGCAAAATTTCGTGATCCCCGCTCACCAGCACGCCGGCGGGCGCGTATTTCGCCAACGCCAACCGATCGGCTTCCTTGAGCACGTCGGTCGTGCCTTGAGTCTGTCTCGCCCGTTGCACGAATTTTTCTTGTTCGGCATGGGCCCAATTACGAGGAGACGCCATCATCGGCACTGTAAAATGACTCACCGGGGCGTTCGATTTTTTGGCATACAGCTTATGCTTGCTATCGATCACGTCAAACAAATCGGGGAACTGAGCGACCGACTCGGAACTCCCCAGCCATAAATATCCCGTTTTTCGCAGCGCGTAATGAAACAGCGGAATCACTTTGCGTTGCAACGAGGATTCCATATAGATCAGCAGGTTGCGGCAACTGATCAAATCCATTCGCGAAAACGGAGGATCGGACAGCACGTTCTGACGCGCGAACACGCACATATCGCGAATCGTCTTACTGATGCGATAGCCATCGTCACTTTCCCCGAAGAATCGCTCCAACCGATCGGGAGACAAGTCGTGGGCAATGCTCTTGGGATAAAGGCCTGCTCGTGCCTTATCGATGGCCCACTCGTTCAAATCCGTGGCAAAGATCTGCGCGGGAACCGCCGATCCTTGGTCCACGCCGTACTCCAGCAACGACATCGCGATCGAGTAGGCTTCTTCCCCCGTGGAGCAGCCCAACACCCAGATTCGCAGGGTGTCTTGCTGGGAACGGTTCGCCAAGAGCTTCGGAAAGACCTGCGCCTTCAAAGTGTCGAACATCTGGGGATCGCGGAAGAAGCTTGTGACGTTGATCAAGATATCCCGATAAAGCAATTCCGTCTCGGGGAGATTGCCTTTCAAATACTCAAGATACTCCGGCAGTTTCTCCAGGTTGTGGAGCAACATCCGCCGTGAGATGCGGCGAAACAACGTCGTCGATTTATAGTGCGTGAAATCGACGCCCATGGTGTCGTGAAGGACTTGGAGAATATCAGCGATGGTCCCTTGCGCCTCGTCCGTCGCCTTGGGGACAACAAGCGGATGCTGCCCAATCCGCACAAGCTCCTCGGCAATTTTTTCAGGAGGCAATACGAAATCAACGTCTCCCGAGGCAATCGCATTGCGGGGCATCGCGTTGTACGCGGCCGTGTCGTCTTGGGCGAACGTCACGCCCCCTTGGGCCTTGATCTCCCTTATGCCCATCGTACCATCACTTCCCATTCCCGAGAGGATCACGGCAATGCCGCGCACCCCCTGATCGGCTGCCAATGAACGCAGAAAAGCATCGATAGGCCGATGCTTGATGCCATCCTGGGGGCGTGGCATCAGCCGCAAATGACCCTCCTGAATGATCATGCTGCGGTTGGGTGGAATCACATAGATGTGATTCGCTTGCACCAACGGCTCGCCCTCGACCTCCACAACCGGCATCGATGAGCTGCGGGAAAGAATCTCATCGAGCTTACTTTCGTGGTTCGGATCTAGATGTGAAATCAGCACGTAAGCCATGTCCGTGTCGGCCGGCAAAGCCCGTAAGAATTGGGTGTAGGCCTCGAGCCCTCCCGCGGAAGCCCCCACGCCCACGATGGGAAGAGCAGGGATTTCTCCCTCGGCAGTGCCGGAATGATTTTCCAACGCTTGCTTTTGCTGACTGCCGTCGTTTTTTTTGGCTTTAGCCATACTACTACCTGCAACGCACCCGCGTGGGCGCAAGCCGTTGGCCCTCCGCGTGCATTGCGACCGAAAAAGGATGCTTGAAACTGACAAACCAACAGGCAAAGATCGAACCAACTTCTCGAGCGCAAGGTTCGGTTTTAGCAGATTAGAAACGGCCATGCTATTGTCTGATCGCATGATAAGCACGGATCGAACAGACCAAGGCCTGGGATTCTCCCAAAAAACCCTGCCTGTGAATCTCGAGGTCGCCATCCGGGCAAAAACAGAATGTCCAGCCGCGGTAGAGATATTCTCTCGTCATCGGCGGATCGGATGTGCAGCCTTCGTTCATCCAACAAAAAAACGTGAAGTCACGCCATCCCGGTGTGACCTCACGTTCGTCTCTCTTCCGGCCCGTAAGAAGCTTAGTGTCGGTCGCCTTTCAATAATCCGTGATCCCTGAAGTGATCCCTGAAGTGATCCCTGTATATGACGCTTTCGTATCGCAATGCCTATCGCATCGAAATCATATTCACCGAGGCTTCGGACAACACGACCGGCGTGTAACGCAGGCCCTTAAGCAACCGACTCGCGGCGGCGTATTCCGCCTTCACGGCGGGATGATTGAACGTCTGGTCTTCCCAAAGATTCTTGTAAACCTCGTGGCGGAATTTGTTGCACAGCGTCGCGAGTGCTTCTTCATCAGCCGGGTTGACCACGGAGCTTTGGAGCATTTGGCCCACCAGGCGATCCACCTGCCGGCGATATTCGGCGTAACGGGGGCCGGCTACCAGGGCAGGCCAATACACGGTCCCCGTTTTAAAATTTACGTCGAACTCCGAGAGCGGATACTCGAGTGCTTTCTTGAGCTCGTCAATTTGCTTGTACTGTAGAAGCTCGTTCTTGCGGACGTACCGTTCGATGCGACCCTGATGATAATAGTTCGCAATCATCCGTTTCCGCTCGAAGTGCGTCTCCGTCAGCTTCAACGAATTGTCGAGCCACATCGAATAGGCCTGCGCCCGAAAGATTTCGGCCTGGGCATCTTGCAAGCTCAGATCGGCGTATGCCCGCACGAGCGCCGCCCTACCTCGCAGTACTCCTTCTTGGTAAGTCGAGCTGTGGCGGTGAGGTGCCTCGGGGGGCGAAAACGCGAACGACGCGCTGGTGTTCGGGGTCGCCCGCTCAAGCGATTCGGCGGCATGGCACTTTACGGCGAACAACGAACTGGCGACGATCAATGCGGCCGCGGCGGCCATGCAACTGGCGAATAAGAACCGACCGACGACCGGGGCGAGCATGGGGAGAGTGCTTCGCATGACTGGGGTCTCCTTTGTTTGGGTGAGGCTGTGTTTTTGTGTAACACCTACGACTGATTGGCGACTCACCCTTACAAGCGAAAACGGAAACCCGAAGGGACAGAAAAATCCTGAAAAATTCTCTGCAGCCGCCAGCCAGCGCCAATTCCCCGGCGGCGAGGCCGCTTCAGCGGCCGTGCAAAACCGGCCACAAATCGAAAAAGCAGTCTTTTCTCGGCGGAAGATTCTAACCAATTTGACATAAAGCTGGTTTCCCAGTAAACTGGGTATATGAAGACAACGCTTGACCTCCCCGATGCCTTAGTGAAACAAGTCAAACTTCGCGCCTTGCGCGAGGGGCGGAAGCTCAAGGACGCGGTTGCCGACCTGTTGCGAAAAGGCTTGGCCGTTGCCGCCAGTGCCGAGGCGGAAATCGAGGCGCCCGTGATCACGAGGGACAAGAAAACGGGCTTGCCGCTGATCACATGCAAACAGGCCGCGGCACCGCAGGAGGAAATGACGCCCGAACGCGTGGCCGATCTTTTGCTCGCCCAGGAAGTGCAGTGGCAACATGACGCTGGCCGATAGCAACATTTGGTTGTCGCTGTTGCTTTCAAAACACGAGTTCCACGGCGCCACGCGCGCTTGGTTTACGGACCGCAATTCGCCAGGACCCACGCTCTTTTGTCGTGCCACGCAGCAATCGTTTTTGCGGTTGCTAACGACCCGCGAGGTGTTCTCGCCCTACGGAATTCCCCCCTTAACGAACGAGGGGGCGTGGTCGGCCTACGAAAGTTTTATCGCCGACATGCGAATCTCTTGGGTGGAGGAGCCGGCCGGTGTGGAATCTCTTTGGAAAGAGCTGGCTGGCCGGCCGCACTCCTCTCCCAAACTGTGGGCAGACGCCTATCTTGCGGCATTCGCCATGACCGGCGGATATCAGCTCGTGACAACCGACAAAGGATTCAAGCAATTCCAAGGACTCGATCTTCTCGTGCTTTCGCCGAAAGGCTGATCGCTTCCCCAATCCCCTCCGCCTTGCCCCCCACCCCCCACCGAATACCATGGCACTGAGATTCTGTCTGATCGGGTATTTTCTTTTCAAACCTCCTGCGAACAATTTCAATAGGTCATGTCACACGTCGCCACTCTTTCCACTCTCTGTATGCTCTTCTTCATCCCTGTCCCCATCGGCGCGCTCCGCGCCGCCACGACGTCTCAAGAAACTCCGCTGGTGATCGCCCACCGCGGGGCGAGCGGCTATCTCCCCGAACACACCCTGCCCGCCATCGCCATGGCTCATGCCCAGGGGGCCGACTTCATCGAGCAAGACGTCGTCCTCTCCCAAGACGATCAGCCGATCGTGATTCACGATAAAATCCTCGACTACGTTACCAATGCCGCGCAAACCTTTCCCGACCGCAAGCGCAACGACGGCCATTACTACGTCGCCGACTTCACCCTCGCCGAACTCCGCACCTTGCGGGTCCACGAACGCACCGACCCCCGCTCGGGCAAACTCCAATACCCCGCGCGGTTTCCCCTCGGCAAATCCCACTTCAGCTTAGCGACCCTCGCCGAACATGTGGAATTGATCGAAGGCCTCAACCATTCCAGCGGCCACGAAGTCGGCTTGCTAGTGGAACTCAAGGACCCGGCTTGGCATCGCGCGCAAGGAAAAGATCTCAGCCAAGCCGTGCTCAAAACGCTCTCCGAGTACGGCTACAAGACCCGCGAGGACAACACGATCCTCCAGTGTTTCGACCTCGACGAAATCCGCCGCCTCCGCGAGGAACTTCACACCGACCTGCGGCTCGTGCAGCTAATGAACGAGCAAACGCTCAAACTGCCGCGCGATGCGAGCCGAGAACAAATCGCCACGGCGCTAGAGAAATTGGCTGGCCACGCCGACGGCATCGGCCCTTCGTTGGAGTTGTTGCTCAGCAGGAGTCGCATTCCCGGCGATCCCCAACTCAACGAGCTCGTGGAACTCGCCCACAAGGCGGGCTTGGTGGTCTACTGCTACACGTTCCGCGCTGATGGCATCCCCCAGGGATTCACCAACTTCGCGGAGCTCGTGGAGTTTTTCTCCGAAGCCCGGATCGACGGCTTCATCACCGACCACGCCGACAAAGTGCGCGAACTTCTGCCCGCAAGCGTGCGCTGATTTGACACGGCAAGAGCCTTCCTACATCACTCCCCACATCGCTTGCGGTTTCGCGAGCGCGGATGCTGCCCTTCCTCGCACGCAACGGCCGGTAGACGCCGTGCAGACCCGGTGGTTATGATGGTTTTCGAACAGAGGGGTTTTTGACCTGCTAATTCTGACCAGAGTTTTGTGATAAACAAAGCGATGAGCGAAAATCCCTCGGAAGTCACGATGCTCCTCCGCCGGGCGAAAACCGGCGATGCCGACGCCGGGCCCAAGCTGTTGCAGCTGGTTTACCAAAAGCTGCACCAGATGGCTGAGAAAAAGCTTTCCCACGAGCAGGACGGCATTTCGATCCAGGCCACCGAGTTGGTCAACGACGCCTATCTGCAACTGGTCGGCCCGGGGCAAGCGGCCGTCGACTTGAGTGATCGCAAGCATTTTTATATTTTGGCGGCTAAGGTCATGCGGCGGATTCTGATCGACCGCGCCCGCACTCGCCGGGCCCTCAAACGGGGCGGTCCGCACTGGAAACGCTCGACCGTGGAGGTGGAAACGGTTCCTGGCCGTTCCAGCAAGACCGACGTGTTGGCCCTGCACGAGGCGCTCAAACAATTGACGGAAATTGATCCTCGGCAAGCGGAAATCGTCGAGATGAGGTATTTTGGTGGATATTCGGTCGAAGAAACCGCCGACCTCTTGGACGTTTCGGCGAGCACGGTTAAGCAGGAATTTGCGGCGGCCAAGGCGTGGCTTTACCGCGAGCTGACACGGAGTTAATCGATGGCAGAGCATCCCTGGGACGAAGTCAAAGAAAAATTCAATGCGGCACTTTCGCTCTCAGTGAAAGAGCGCGAGATGTATTTGAAGCAGCTTTCGACCGAGTCGACCGAATTGCACCACAACGTCGCCGAGATGTTGGCTCATTTGAAGGACGCCGAGGACGACGGCTTTCTCGACAGCCTGAAGATTGGCAAACAAACCGAAGCCGATCTTGCCGAGACGATTCAACTCAACCTGCCGACCATCGACGTCAAAGATTCGCATCCTGAAACGGATTCGATTTGTACGCTCTCACAGATGGCCGAGATCGAAGAAAGTGCTTACATCGGCGAGATTGGCGATTACCAACTCATCGAGCAAATCGGCCGCGGCGGCATGGGGGTCGTCTACAAGGCCCATCAGAAAAAAGTCGGCCGCACGGTCGCGCTCAAGGTGATCGCCTCGGGGAGCTTGTGCGCTCCGGAAGACATCGCCCGATTTCACGACGAAGCATCCGCGGCAGGTCGGCTCAACCATCCGGGGATCGTGGCGGTTTATGACGCCGGCGAGCATGATGGCACGCATTACTTTTCGATGGCTTATATCGAGGGAGAAAGCCTTGCGATTCACGTGGGTCCCGACAAGCAGAAGCTCGAACCCCGCCGCGCCGCGCAATTGATGGAAGAAGTCTGCCGCGCGGTGCAATACGCGCACGATCGCGCGGTGATTCATCGCGACATCAAGCCCGCGAATATCATGCTCGACAAATCGGGCCAACCGCTGCTCACCGATTTTGGATTGGCGAAGCTTGTCGGCAACGAAGGCCTGACGATGACCGGCCAAGTGATGGGAACCCCCAATTACATGGCCCCCGAGCAGGCCAAGGGTCAACAAGAATTGATATCCAACCGCACCGACGTTTAGTCGCTCGGCGCGACTCTCTACGCTTTGCTCGCGGGCGCGCCGGCGTTCGTCGGAAAAAATTTAATCGACACGCTGCGGAAAGTGGAAAACGCCGCCCCCGAGCCGCTCACCTACAAAGGTTCGCACGTTCCTTTGGACTTGTGGATCATTTGCGAAAAGTGCCTCGCCAAGAAGCCCGAGGACCGTTACGAATCGGCCTCGGCGCTGGCCGACGATTTGCAGCGCTACTTGCACGGCTTTCCGATCACCGCCCGCGCGGTGGGATCGTGGACGCGACTGCAGCGTTGGTGCCAACGAAATCCGTTGATCGCCACGCTCCTCGGCACGGTCGCGGCGACGCTATTGATCGCCACGGTGGTGTCGATCAGTTTTGCAGTGAAATCGCGCGCTGATCAACTGCGTGCCGAGGAAAACTTGGCCATGATCGAGACGGTGCTTGATAAAGTCTTGGTATCGGTCAGCGAAGAAGATCTTTCCCACGAACCGGGGACGCAAAAAGTGCGTGAGCGTTTGCTCACGATCGCCCAAGAATACTACAAAGAATTGAGCAACACCGAACAAGTCTCCGCCGCCAAGGTGGCGGATGCCGCCTTTTTACTGGGGCGCGTGGAGTCTTCACTTGCTCGGGATGATGACGCGCGGCGTTCCCTTCAGACCGCATTAGCAATTCAAGATCGACTGCTCCCCACGGCGGAAAATAAAGTTGCAGCCCTCACGAGCATTGCCGCGACGCACAAAGAACTTGATCGCGTCGGAGAAAAACTTTGGAACGAGCAGCGGAGTGGGGTCGACTCAATGCGGCCAACTGAGAAAGCCCAAGCGGCTCTT
>JBGTEU010000029.1:0-7352 GCA_041747595.1 Bythopirellula sp. | reverse complement strand
GAAGTGCGCCTCATCGATTTCACCTTGGCCCGCAAGATCAAAACGGGCATTTCCAAACTGTTTGGCAACAAAGCGCCGGTGCAGGGGACTTACAGCTACATGGCCCCCGAGCAGATTCGCGGCAAGGAAGTCGACGAGCGGGCCGATATCTACAGCTTCGGCTGCATGGTTTACGAGCTCATGTGCGGCAAGCTGCCATACACCGGCACGAGCACCGCGGACCTATTGAATAAACACCTCAAGAGTCGGCCGCAACCGATCGGCATGCTTCAGAAAAACGTCCAAGCCGATTTCGCGAACCTCATCCACCGTATGCTGGAAAAGGATCCCAAGGATCGGCCTGATACGCTCATGGAGTTCTACCGCGAGCTCAAGGCGGGTCGCTGCTTTCACATCAAACCCAAAAAGCCCGTCGAGAAGGTGGAAACCAAGAGCGACGATCACGAATGATTGCGATATAATCTTGAACGAAGCCCAGGGATTGCAATCCCTGGGCTTGGCATCTGCAATTCAATAACTGACTACGCAAGCTACTATCATGCCTGGATACGACTTTCGCCTCCCGTTTGAGCAACCGATCTTCGAGATGCAAGAGCAGATCAGCACGCTCGAAGCCAACGAGAAAAAAACACCCGAGTTGATGGAGCGCGTGCGCGGTCTGCGCAGGCAACTCACCGAAACGACCAAGACGATCTACAACAATCTCGATCCTTGGGAGACGGTGCAGGTCGCCCGTCACAAGGAGCGACCGAAGTTCACCGATTATCTTGATCTCGTGTTCGATGAGTTCGTCGAACTGCACGGCGATAAATTCTTTGGCGACGACCGCGCGCTCCGCACCGGTTTTGCCAAACTCGACGAACATAAGGTGCTTGTCGTCGGTCACGAAAAAGGCAAGACGCTTAAAGAACGCAACGAGTGCTATTTCGGTTGCGCCCATCCCGAGGGCTATCGCAAGGCGATGGAGAAAATGAAATTGGCAGCCAAATTCAAACTGCCGATCATCGCCATGATCGACACGCCGGGCGCTTATCCCGGCATCGGTGCCGAAGAACGGGGGCAAGCGATGGTGATCGCCCAAAGCATGCTGCAAATGTCCCGGCTGCAGACGCCGATTATCTGCGTCGTGATCGGCGAGGGAGGATCCGGCGGCGCGCTCGGGATCGGCGTCGGCGACCGGGTGGCTATCCTGCAACACGCCTATTATTCGGTGATCAGTCCGGAGGGCTGCGCGGGCATCCTCTGGAAAAGCCACAACTACGCCGAGCAAGCGGCGACGGCCTTGAGAATCACATCCCGGCATCTTAGCGAAATGAAAGTCGTCGACGACATCGTCGAAGAACCCTAGGGGGGCGCCCACCGAGATCATCACCAAATCGCGGGCCGACTGAAGGTTTATCTCATCAAAACCCTGCGCGAGCTCCTCCGCAAGCCGACCGAGCAGCTCCTGGCAGAACGCTACGAAAAGTTCCGCCGCATGGGCCCGTTCTTGGAGACATCGGCGGTCGTCTAGCGGTCCATTTCCTGTTCGTTTAGCCGCGACACGAAGCGCCAGCGGAGTGGAGCGGGGCATCATCCACCAGAGCACTCCACTCAAAATCCCGGCTCCCACCAACGTCCGATAATCACTGTTATGTTCGTTTCGGGCGTAGATTTGCTCGAGAAAACAAGCCCCGTCGCCTGCCCTGCGATATTAACGAGAAACCGCCCCCGACACTTGCCGAGGCTCGTAGTTCACATACTTCCTACCACTCGCGGCTTCCTTGGATTTGAGATCCTTGTAGATGGCACGGAGATTGTAATTGAATTTTGAGGCGTGGGCGTCTCGCACTTGGCGAACTTCTTCAACAATTGGGTCAGTCCATCTCTCCGCCATGGTTTCCTGCCATTTCTTCTGGAGTACAAATGATAGGGGGTTCAAATAGCTCAATACGCGCCGCTCTGGGGCTGCGGCGGCCAGGTTGGTAGCGGCGTTGCCGCGGGTTGGGCGGGGGTGGAATTGTTGCTTGAGTTGTTGCTCGCCGGCAGGCTTGGCCAATCCGGGAACGCCGCCGCCGGCCAATTGGCTTGAAAGCCGTCGCCGCTCTGACGCTGGCCGTTGGGATCGAGTTGCTCGTTGATCCGGTTCAGGTAGGGGCCGATCACGTCATGAATTTCCGGCGGGACCACCGTATCGGTCTTATCAATGAGCACCACGATGTAGTGGCCAGTCTGCGAAGCGATGATTTGTTCCTTTTGCGGCTGAGGCAACAGCGACACGGCAAAAAAGGTAATGGCCACGCACAGCAGTATCCCCTTGGTGAAGCCAAAAATCGCGCCCATTTGGCGATCAAAATATTCCAGCTTCACGCGATCGATGATTCCCGACACAAAGCGGAACAAAGTCCAGATCACGAATGACGTCGCCATATAAATGATCAGCATCGCCACGAATTTGTTGAGCGGCGGCGGGGCGATTCCCGCAAACGACGGGGCCAATTGGTCGGCAAACCGCAGGGCGATGAAATAACTCAAGACCAACGACGCGAGCGAGGCGATCTGCCACGCCATTCCCTTCCACATTCCGAAGATCGTGGCGGCTATCAAGACCACCAACATCAGTAAGTCGTAAGTTTGCATTTGAGGAAAGGGCGCGGGGTCAGGAGTCGGGGGGTCAGAACGCCGGTGCGAAGTATAGCTAGCGCTTTTCGAGCAGCGAAGATCAGTTGTCTCACCGCTAGTAATGATAGCAGCCTTCCATGTTCTTGTGCCGCTAAGCCGCAGCGGCCGCTTGCGTCTTAGCGGCACAAGAATTTTCACTTTTCTCTGGATGATGCGACACCTTTTTCCTACATTCCCACCCCTGACTTCCGACCTCTATCTAACCCACTCTCAAATGGCCGGCTTCAAAACTCACATCACCGTCAGCACCACCCTCGGCGTCGGTTACGGCGTTGCCGGTGCTTACATGGGTTTGCCTTGGGAGTCGGCCGTGATCGCCGGCAGTCTTTGCGGCATCGGCGGGATGCTCCCCGACATCGACAGCGACACGGGCGTGCCTTTTCGCGAGTCGATGTGTTTTGCCGCGGCGATCATTCCCGTCTTGATGCTCAGTCGACTCGCCGAGCTGGGTCTCAATTACGAACAGATGGTGCTGGCAGTTGGGGGTTCCTATTTCCTTGTGCGCTTTGGCCTAGGTCGATTGCTCTCGCGCTATACGGTGCATCGCGGGATGTTTCACAGCTTGCCCGCTGCGCTAATTTTTGCCGGGCTCGCTTTTTTGTTTTCCGGTTCGAGCAATCTGCAACTTCGCTATTTCAAAGCGGCCGGCGTGCTGTTGGGCGTCTTGTCGCATCTATTACTCGATGAGTTCTATTCCGTGGAATGGGCCGGTGGCCGCTGGAGATTCAAGAAATCCTTCGGCACAGCCTTCAAACTTTGGGGACAAAGCCGTTGGGCCAATTTTTCTACTTACGCCAAGCTGGTGATGATTGGGATGATGATCCTCGGCGAGCCGATGGTGATGGAGCGCTACGGCCGTCCCTCGCCGTTTGAAGTGGCGAACAATACTTGGCAAGGCATCTGGAGCCAACCGCAGGATCCCAATGCACCGGTGACCGCCTATCCGCCGGGGCAATACGTCGCCCCCGGGCAATACGTTGCACCTGGGCAATACATCCCACCAGGACAATATGTTTCGAACGGATACATCGCCGCGGCCCCTGCTCCGGGCTATGCCCATGAATCCCTGCCTGTCGAACCGTATGTGGATCCGCAGGCCGACCGCACGATCTACGATACGGCCCGTCGACTTTGGCGGCGGATGCATGGTGAGACGAAGTAATAATGTGAGATGTAGAATGTGAGATCGCAGATGTCAAAAGAACACTTCATCGATTCCACTCGCTGAGTCTTTCTTCGCTGGGAACGATTGCGAATCTGGTACAACTTGATTCTGGTCTGCCTTGTCGGAGGCGTGACGTTGGTAGCCCGTCAAGAGAGCACCGATTGGTACCAGCTTCTTGGGAGATGTAGCGTAGGCGCGGTTGTCGCTAATATGCTTTACATCGTTTGGCCGATTGCCGAGAGTTACTTGCAATGGCTAGGGCTTCGCAGCCGCGCGATTATGCCCGTCATCTTTGTTAGTGGGCTAATGGCTGTGATGGTTTTGGCGGCGATCAGCGTGCTTTCGGTTTTGCAACCTTCCGAGTTCTGACATCCACAATCTGACATCTCACATCACACATTCCTCTCCGCCGTGTCGATCCAGATCGTCACCGGCCCATCATTGGTCAACTCAACCGCCATCGTCGTGCGGAAGCGACCCGTTGCGGTGGGAATCCCGCTCTTGCCGACGTGGGCGACGAACCGTTGGTACATCGCCTCGGCCATTTCCGGCGGTGCCGCGTCGATGAAACTCGGCCGGCGGCCCTTGCGGCAATCGCCGTACAGGGTGAATTGACTCACCACGAGCATCGCCCCGCCGACTTCGGCGAGCGAAAGATTCATCTTCCCCGCGTCATCTTCAAAGATACGTAACCCCACGATCTTGTCGGCAAGCCACGCAAGCTCGGTGTCGGTGTCGGTGGCCGCCACGCCTAAGAGCACCAACAGTCCCCTGCCGATCTCTCCGGTGACTTCACCCTCCACGACCACCCGTGCGCGGGAAACGCGTTGAATACATGCTCGCATAACTTTTGTCTCTCAATTGTTGTCATCCTGAGGGGAGCCGTGCGACCCGAAGGATCTGGCTTCCGACTTGACACGGTTTCAAAGCGTGTGCGTACTGCAAACCAGATCCTTCGGTCGGAGACCAACGCTGCGCGTCGGTGCCCTCTCTCTCAGGATGACCTCGCAGTCAACAAAAATGATTTGCAAAAGCAACTCGCTTGCGATTTCTTGCCGCGGCTGCCATACTCACTCGCATGAATTCCACGGTGCTGCTTACCTATTATTGCCTGTTGATTCTACTGGCGTCCATCGGCGGCGGAATGATTCCCGTCTGGTTTCGCCTCAGCCACCGCTGGATGGAATGCGCGGTGAGCTTCGTCGCCGGTGTGATGCTGGGAATCGGCCTGTTGCACATGTTGCCCCATGCGCTCGAGCAGGCCGAGATGTCGATTGCGCCGCAAGAGGCTCACTGGCAGGTTGTCGTGTGGGTGCTCTTCGGACTGATGACCATGTTCTTTATCGAGCGATTTTTCTGTTTCCATCATCACGAGGTCGAAGACGGCGAAATCGCCTGCCATCATGAGCACGAAACCGCTCAGGATCACTTGCATCAACACGCTGATAATCACCAGCAATCTCATGGCCACAATCTTTCGTGGAGTGGGGCCGCGCTTGGGCTCACGCTGCACAGCGTGATCGAGGGGATCGCACTCGCAGCGGCGATCGCTCACAGCCATGAAAGCGTTCGACTCGCGGGACTCGGCACGTTTATGGTGATCCTATTGCACAAACCGTTCGACTCGATGACCATCGCAACGCTGATGGCCCATGGGGGATGGTCGCTCACCTGGCGGCACGTGGTGAACGGTTTGTTCGCGCTGGCGATTCCGCTGGGGGTGGCAATTTTTTACTTCGGGTTGATGAGCGAAGGGGGCGGCGGGGCGACCCTCGCCAAAGCGCTCGCCTTTGCCGCGGGAACGTTTCTGTGTATCGCGCTCAGCGATCTGTTGCCTGAACTGCAGTTTCACGATCACGATCGGGGAAAACTCTCGGCCGCGTTGTTGTTGGGACTCGCCGTGGCTTGGGGGATTGTGCAATTTGAGGGAACGACGCATCAACACTCCCCTGCCCCGTCGGTTTCACTCTCAGAAACTACGAATTAGCCGCAACTCGACGAGTCGCCGGGAAGACCTGCGAGCAAGTCTGCTCGCGGCTATTTTCAAATCATTAGTTATGTGAACAGCCACGTACAGTAGAGGCTCACCACGGTGATGCCGATCAGGTTCAGCACGAACCCCTCGCGGGCCATCTGTTTGACCGTGATGCGGTCGGAACTAAACGCCACGGCATTGGGCGCGGTCGCCACCGGCAGCATGAACGCAAAGCTCGCCGTAATCGCGGCCGGCACCATGAGCAGACGATAATCCATGTCCGCGGCCTCCGCCGTCGCCGCCAAGATCGGCATCATCAGAACCGCAATCGCCGTGTTACTGGTGACCTCCGTCAAAAAAGTCACCACCAAGCACAACAGGCCGATCATCACCAACGTCGGCAAGGTGGTCAGGTTCGCCAGTCCCTGGCCAATTGTTTCGCTCAGACCCGACTTGATAAACGCATCGGCGATCACGATGCCGCTACTGAACAACAGCAACACGCCCCAGGGAATGCGAACCGCCGTGTGCCAATCCAAGAGGCGCTCCCCCTTGCCGTTGGGTATGAGAAACATCGACACCACGGCCAACAATGCCACGCTTGCCTCGTTGGCTCCGGGGAGATTGAACAATCCCTGCCAGCCCCCCCACGGTTCGATGCGGGTGATCCACAGCAAAGCCGTCATGGCGAACACGGCCAAAGTCCGCCGCTCTTCCGCGCGCCAAGCGCCCACCTCTGGCAACTCAATCTTTTCACCGAGGCGAATCCCCCGCGCGAGCCACAGCCATGCCAGCGGCAACATCACCGCCACGATGGGAAGCGACCAACTCATCCACTCGAGGAAACTGAGTTCTTTGCGCGCGAACGTTTCGTAATTCTGCATAAAGATCAGGTTGGGAGGCGTTCCTATCGGCGTGCCGATGCCGCCGATGCTCGCGCCATACGCAATCGCCAACAGCAGCGCGAGCGTGAGCCGCGTGTCGCTCACCTTTTCCACCACGGCCAACACGATAGGCAGCAGCATCAGCGCGGTCGCGGAATTCGAGATCCACATGCTCAGCGTCGCCGAGGCAACCAGAAAGCCCAGCACCAAGCGCCTTCCGCTCTCGCCGCCAAGAATTCTGACCATCCCCAACGCGATACGGCGGTGAGTGCCGCTCCGCTCCATGGCCTTCGACAACATAAACCCGCCCATGAGCAGCAAGATCATTTCGTTGCCGTAGGCGGCCCCCACTTCCTCGGCCGTCAACACGCCGACCAGCGGAAGCATGGCGAGCGGAATCAGCGACGTCGCGGGGATCGGGATCGGTTCAAACACCCACCACAAGGCGGTCAGAAAAGTGACACCCGCGGTCCAAGCGGCAGCCCCGCCCAGCCCCTGGCCGACTACCCACCAACCCAACAACGCTGCCAGGATTGGTCCCACCCACAAAGAAAAAGACTTCATTCGCTCGTCCCAAAAGAAAAGTGCCGGCCGCTAGTCTAACGACTTGCGACCGGCACTGGCTATGGTAATCGAGATTACTCTTGTAGGAGTCATCCCCTCCGCG
>JBGTEU010000028.1:0-3880 GCA_041747595.1 Bythopirellula sp. | reverse complement strand
GATGTAATCGTCCACCTTGCGACCGGGGAGTTCGCCTCCCTCACCTGGCTTCGCGCCTTGCGAAATCTTGATCTGCAATTCATCGGCGTTGGTGAGATAGTTGATCGTCACGCCGAACCGCCCCGACGCGACCTGCTTGATCGCCGATCGCTTAGAATCGCCATTGGCAAGCGTTACAAACCGCGCGGGGTCTTCGCCGCCCTCGCCCGTGTTGCTCTTGCCGCCAAGGCGGTTCATGGCGATCGCTAAACTCTCATGGGCTTCGGCGGAGATCGAGCCGAACGACATCGCCCCCGTGCAAAAGCGTTTCACAATTTCCTTGGCGGGCATTACTTCTTCAATGGGAATCGGTCCGCCGTTCACATCTTTTTTGAACGACAACAGGCCCCGCAATTGGCAGCGGGTTTCGGCATCGTGATTCACGTGCTCGGCAAAGCGGTGATAGGCGTTGGCATCTCCCGAGCGGGCTGCGACTTGAATGTCGGCAATCGACTGGGGATCCCACATGTGGCGTTCCCCTTCGGCCCGCCAGTGGAATTCGCCCGGATTGGGAAGCACGTTAAGCCGCGACGATTTCATCGCGGGATAGCCGAGCGCATGACGCCGCAGCGCTTCCTCGGCAAGCACGTCGAAGTTGACGCCCTGAATGCGGCTCGCGGTCCCCTCGAAACACCGGGCGATTACTTCGCTCTTGAGTCCCACCGCTTCGAAAATTTGGGCTCCCTTGTAACTTTGCAGAGTGGAGATGCCGATCTTGGCCATCACCTTGAGCATCCCCATGGCGACGCCGGTGCGGTATTTTTTCACCAGCGCGTGGTCGGCCTTGGTGACAGGATCATACAGCTCGCCATCCGAAACGGGATCCACGGCGGGATGCTCTTCGCCATCGCCCCCTTCTTTTTCACCGATCGCCGGTTCGCCGGAATCGAGAAGCCCGTCGCGACGGGCTTGCCACAACGCTTCGAAGGCCAAATACGGATTGATCGCGTCGGCGCCGTAGCCTACCAGCAAACAATGATGATGGACCTCCCGAGCTTCACCCGTTTCGACGACGATGCCTATGCGGGTCCGCATGGTCTTGGCAATCAAATGATGATGCACGGCCCCCGTGGCCAACAGCGAACTCAACGGCACGCGGTCGGCGGAGATGTCGCGATCCGAAAGAATCACAAGCGAGTAACCTTCGTCAACCGCGGCTTCCGCCTCGGCACAGATGCGATTCAGGGCTTCGACCATCCCCTGCTTACCGGTGGATTTGGGCCAAGTGATGTCGATCTCTTTTGCCTTCCAGCCGCGGTGGTTCATGTGCTTGAGCGAAGCGAGTTGCTCGTTCGACAAGATCGGGTGAGGCACGCGCAACCGATGGGCATGTTCCTTGGTGGTCTCCAACAGATTCTGCTCGGGGCCGATATAGCACTCGAGCGACATGATGACTTCCTCGCGGATCGAATCGATCGCCGGATTGGTCACCTGCGCGAAAAGTTGCTTGAAGTAATCGAAAATCAGTCGAGGCTTGTCGCTGAGGCAGGCGAGGCATGAATCGTTCCCCATCGAACCGATGGGGTCCTTCTCCGCCTTAATGAGCGGCAACAGCATGAAACTCATCGACTCGACTGTAAATCCAAACGCCTGCATCCGCTCAAGCAGCGTGTTGCTATCGAAACCATGTGGTTCCTTGTTCGGCTCGAGTTCGTTGAGATCGATCCGCTGGTTGTTGAGCCAAGTCTTGTAAGGCCGCCGCGAGGCGAAATCCTTTTTGAGCTCCTCGTCGGGAATCAAGCGCCCCTTTTCAAAGTCCACCAGAAACATCCGGCCCGGTTGCAACCGGCCTTTGGCTTTCACATTCTCTGGCTCCACGCTCCGAAGTACGCCCACTTCGCTTGCCATAATCACGCGATCGTCGTGGGTGAGATAGTAGCGCGAGGGGCGCAAACCGTTGCGGTCGAGCACCGCTCCGATGCACTTGCCGTCGGTGAACACAATCGACGCCGGACCGTCCCATGGCTCCATCAAGGCCGAGTTGAATTCGTAGAACGCACGCTTTTCTTCGGACATCGTTTCGTGATTCTGCCAGGCCTCGGGGACCATCATCATCACCGATTCCTGCAGGGGGCGTCCGTTCATCACCAGGAATTCCAGCACGTTGTCGAACGAGCCGGAGTCGCTGCAGTCAGGTTCGCAAACCGGAAAGAGTTTGGAAAGATCCTCGCCAAAGAGCTCGCTCTTCACGACTCCCTGGCGGGCTCGCATCCAGTTCTTGTTGCCGCGGAGCGTGTTGATTTCGCCGTTGTGGCTCATGTACCGGCAAGGCTGGGCACGATCCCACGAAGGAAAGGTATTCGTCGAGAACCGCGAATGGACCATCGCGAGATGGCTCGTGTAGTCCTCGTCGGCAAGATCAGGAAAATACTGAAACAACTGCTCGGTGGTGAACATCCCTTTGTAGATCATCACCTTCGCCGAAAGCGAGCAGACGTAAAACATCTTAGCCTGTGTGAGCGAACTCTCACTGCGGACCTTGTGGCTGGCCTGCTTGCGGATGGCATAAAGCTTCCGCTCAAAATCATCACCCGTGGTTCCCTTGCCAGCCGCTATGATCACCTGCTCGATGGCAGGCTCTCCCGCGAGCGCGCTCGGACCAAGATTCGCCTTGGCGTTGTCAACCGGTACTTTTCGCCAACCGACGAGTTGCTGTCCGCATGCCTTGATAAGCTCTTCGACGACCGCCTTGCACTTGGCGCGCTCGGCGTCTTTTTTCGGGAGAAAAACGTTTCCCGCGGCAAAGCTGCCTGGCGCCGGTAATTCGATCCCCAAATCCGCTTTCACGACTTTTTTCAAGAACTCATGGGGCAGAGCGGTAAGAATTCCGGCACCGTCGCCCGTGTTCGCCTCGCAACCGCATGCGCCGCGATGGTCCATGTTGCGCAGCACTTCCTCGGCGTCGAGCACGATTTTGTGGCTCCGCTCGCCCTTGATGTGCGCGACAAATCCCACGCCGCACGAATCGTGTTCGTTGGCCGGGTCGTAAAGACCCTGCTTCGCGGGAAATGGCGAGAATATCTCTTGATGATCCATGACATTTGTCCCTCAATATCGCTAGCCGAAGACTATCGCCAGCTTTCCGCCCCATTGTTGTGTCTTGCCGATTGATGAGTCGCCGATTGCGGTATCGCCGATTGCGGTATCGTCGATTGAAAGGCGGGCACGGTCATGGCAACGTCGGCAAAGTCGGTATCGGCGCGCAGAAGCTCGATGAAGTTCCGTGCCAACTCTCGCAACTGCCGATCCCGCCGATAAACAATACCCAACGGCCGCGCTTGAGGCTCGCCTGCTAGATTCACCTTAACCAACGTCCCCGAGGCGGTTTCTTTGGCGATCGTTGGTTCAGGCAATAAGCTGATCCCCTCGTTGATCTCGATGGCTCGCTTCATCGTTTCAATGTTGTCGAACTCAAAGGCAATCTGTGCATCGACGTGGTTCACAAGCAGCGCGCGATCGATTTCCGCCCGAATTCGCAATCCCGCTTCGAAGGCTACCAGCGGCTCGCCGGACAAATCGGCAAAGCTGATTGACGACAATTTTGCGAAGCGATGATTAGGATGGCAAACCACCACCAACGGTTCACTTCGCCAGGGAATGGCCGCCAAAGTGCGGGTTTCTTCGGGATAGCTCACCAACCCCAAATCAACGTCACCCTGCTCGACGACTTCCAACACGCGGTCGGGGTGCAAATATTCGAGCCGCACCTGCGCGTTGGGATACTTGGCCGAGAACTGCCGCATGAACAAGCTCATGTGTGCGAGGCCGACCGAATAAATTGACGCCACCAAAAGCCGGCCTGCGGACGCGTTGTGCATCGTGCGAACATCTTCTTCGAGCT
>JBGTEU010000027.1:0-6030 GCA_041747595.1 Bythopirellula sp. | reverse complement strand
TCAGAACAACTTCGAACATCACACATCCTGTGAGATATTATGGCGTGAGCGAAAGTCACGGTCAAAATCTCGAAGCGGCACTACTCGACCATGTTCGAGATCGTTGAGCCCTTCCTGAATGGCGGCAATGTCCTCTTCGTGCAAATCGAGGGCGTCGAGCGCCTTACGTAAGACATCGCTCACGGTCACACCCGATTCGCTTTTCAAATGCGAATTGATACGTTCTTCAAGGTCGGCAGGTAATTGAATTGTCATCGCGATTCCTCCTATCTTAAGTTTAGCACGCGAGAGGTAGACGCGTCAAAAATTGCAGGGGACTTACGTCCCCCCGCTCGCCTTACGGTTGCTTGGCGACTTTGCCTTTGATCGTCGGGTAGAAGCCCGCGGCTTGGAGCGACTTCACGACTTCGTCGGGAGAAAAATCGCCTTCGACCACGAACGACACTTGCTTGTTTTTGACGCTGTTCGAGGTCACACCGGAAACCGAGTCCACGGCGCCTTGAATCGCTTCGGTGCAGGTCATGCAGCAGTTGTGTATGTGAGCGACTTCGAGTTTCTTGACATTTCCCGGGTTGAATTTGATCGGCTTGAACTCGACGGCCGTGTTGTCGAGCGTGCCATAGAAACCGGCCGCGGCGATTTCGTCGATGGCCTTTTGCACGGCCCGGGAATCCCCAGCGCTGAGCAGGGTGTTGCTCTCCTCTTCGCTGGTGGTGCATTGCACGCCAGGGACTTTGGCGACGGCCTTTTCCACCGCCGAGGTGCAACCCTTGCAGCAGAGGTGCATGTCGGAAATAGTGACCGTCAGGGGAGCATTGGGTGCATTCTCCGCACCCATTAAGAGTGGCAGAGCTAGCCACAATGCGACAACAAACAGACGCGGCGTGAGCAATTTCATGGCGACCTCGAATGGGCAGGAGAAGTTGGTGGGAAAAGACCCCGCCAAGCATACACAATAGTGCAATTTGTGGGGAAGGCAGTTTTTCGGCCACCGCACTACGCTTCACTGCAAACGACGGGCTCGCCGTGGGAGGCCGCTTCGACTTCGCAGGTTGCCCCCGGGACATGGTGGACTTGCTCAATCACGCGCATGGTTCGCCACTTGCCCCCCATGAACCGGCGCAGATAGACACCCGCGAGTGCGACAAGCCAGATCACGATTAAGACCCAGCATTCGTAAACGCCAAGATGGAGAATCTCCACCGCGAGATAACTTAAGACCGCTAGCGCCGACGCCGCGACGAGGCTCACAAGCATAATAAATTTCGTATCGCCCGATCCCTTGAGCGCCGAAACAAAGATAATCTGCGTGGCGTCGAACATGTTGTAGGCGGCGACGAAATAGAGCAGCATGCGGGCCATCCGCTCCAACTCCACCTTGTACTCCGTGGTAAGTTTTTCGTCGATAAAGCTTTGAAGAAACAAGCCGGGGAACACGACGTACACGATCGAGATGAGTCCCATGTAGACCATCCCGATTTGATAGGTCGTCCAGGTGGCGCGATTGGCTAAGTCGTCGCGGTTTTCGCCGAGGCGTTGACCGACGAGGATCCCCGCCGCGATGCCGAGCCCCCAGACCGGCATGAACGACACCGTGTTGATGCTGAAGGCCATCGTCGTGGCCTGAGCTTCCAGATCACCGAGGCGGCCGATGAGGATCACAAAGACCGTGAATCCGGTCACGTCCAGCAGCATCTGCATGCCGCCGGGACCGCCGTAGTAAACAAGTCGGCGGAACAGGGGCAGCTCGAATTTCCAGTCTTGGGTATGAAATTGCCCGCGGTGCGAAGGCTGTCGCAACAAGAAAAAATAAATGCAGGGTTTCAACCACAAAGCCGTGACCGTGGCCCAGGCGGCCCCCTCGATCCCCATTTCAGGAAAACCCCACATGCCGAAGATCAACAGCACGTCGAGAACGAGATTCACAACGGTGGCGAACAAATCAACGAGCATCACGACCCAGGTCAGGCCGCGGCCGCTATAGAAGCAGGATTGCGACTGGGCAATGACCATCCCCGGCCCGCCGAGACACAAGATCTGAAAGTAAGCGATTTCTTGGTCGGTCACCTCTTGGCTGTGGCCGGCATTGGCAAACAGCAAGTGCGCCAGGGGGATGATCGCGAGCGTGAGCGGAATCGAAATCGCGGCGAGCCAATTGCCTTGCCAGACCACCGGCCCGATCCGTTCGGGTTGGCCGTCGCCATCGTATTGCGAAACGAATGTATTGACGTAACTGCATGTGCCCAGGAACACGCAATAGAAGGCAAACCAGACGACCCCCGCGGAAAACGCCGCGGCCATGGCCGTCGGAGAATAATGGGCCAGAAACGCTCGATCGACATAGGTCATCACGGTCCACGACATTGTGGAAACGACCATCGGCAGGGCGACTTGCAGGACTTCGCGTCCGCCGCTTTCCCGGTGCCACCAGGAAGCTTCATCGGTTAGCGGTTGTTTGCTCGCCGAGTCCATTCGTCACCAGTTGCTATCAATTGTATGGAAAAAGGGGCCCGCGCTCCGCAGTCTGCGCTTTAACGGCCTGCGCTTTAACGCCTGCGCTTTAACGGGAAAGGGAATCGCAAATTGTAGACGATCAACGCGCAGAAAGACACGCAACAATGCGATTTGATGCCGTGATTCCCGCAAGACTTCACAAACCGATCAAAGGTTCACAAGCCCGTTCCCTTGGTTGAGCGCGAAGCGGCCAAACCCTATGATAAAAGCCAACTTTTGAAACGCATCTCTTTATTCTGTTCGGAACCTACTGCCAGCATGAGCCTCGCCACACAGTCTACGCGTCCAACGATTTCACCCCTTCCCGAGAAGGTGCGGGACTATTTGGCGGAACTTGGCAAACGAACTGGGGGCGATATTCGCACCGACAGTTTCAACCGCGTGCTCTACAGCACCGATTCGAGCATTTATCAGGTGATGCCGTACGCGGTGGTGTTGCCGAAGAATATCGAAGAGCTGCACGCTGGGGTGGAACTGGCCGCCAAGTATCGCGTGCCAATCTTGCCGCGTACGGGGGGGAGCAGCCTTGCCGGGCAAACCGTGAACGAGGCCGTGGTGTTCGATTTGAATCGCCACTTGGATCGCGTGCTCGAAGTGAACGCCGAGGAGTATTGGGTTCGCGTCGAGCCGGGGGTCGTGCTCGACCACTTGAACGCGCATCTGCGACCGATCGGTCTGCAATTTGGCCCCGACCCCGCGAGCAGCAACCGCGCGGGGATGGGAGGAATCGTTGCCAACAATTCCACGGGGAGCCATTCGATTGTTTACGGCATGACGGCCGACCACTTGCTGGAGACGGGTCTGTTTCTGGCCGATGGAAGCCGCGCCCATTTCGCGGCTTTGGAAAATGGCAGCCTCGCTGCGAAGTGTCAACTGGCGGGTCACGAAGGGCAGATTTATCGCGAGTTGTCGGCACTCGTGGCTGGCGATGCCAACAAGAAAATTATCCGCGAACATACACCGCGGCATTGGCGGCGGTGCGGCGGTTACAATTTGGATCGCCTCGCACCCGAGGGAACCACTTTCGCAATCCCCCCCGATCCGCGGTTCAATCTTGCCAAGCTCATGTGCGGCAGTGAAGGAACGCTCGGAGTGATGCACGAGCTCAAGTTGAATTTGGTTACCAAACCGCCGCTGTCGACGTTGGCGGTCGTGCATTTCGACAAGCTTTATACCGCACTGAGTTCGGTCCCTACGATTCTCGAAGTGGGTCCCACGGCGGTGGAGTTGTTGGACCATCTGGGGATCACGCTTTGTCGTGACGTGCCCGACTATGCACGTCGTTTGCGAAATTTCGTCGAGGGTTTCCCCAATTGCGTGTTGATCACCGAATTCACGGGCGAGAGCGATGCAGAGCTCGTTGCTAAGTTTGCGAGATTGCGCGAGCACCTGACCGCTCAAGGCGTGCCGTTCACAGCGATCACCGAAGCGAAGACGCCGCTGCAACAGGAAGACGTGTGGGTCGTGCGGAAGGCGGGCTTGGGTCTGTTGATGAGCATCAAGGGGGATCACAAGCCGATTCCCTTTATTGAAGATGCCGCCGTGCCAGTGGAATATTTGGCCGATTATGTGACGAAGATCGAAGATTTCTGCGCAGGAATCGGCACGCAGGTCGCCTACTACGCCCACGCCAGCGCGGGATGTCTGCACATCAAGCCGCTGTTGAACACCAAGGCAGCCGAGGAAATCGCCAAGCTGCCACAGATCGCCGAGTTCGCGGTCGATTTGCTCCACGGTTGCGGCGGCGTATTGTCGAGCGAACATGGCGACGGTCGCACGCGGACCTGGCTCAATGAGCGTTTCTTTGGCCCCGAGTTGTACGCGCTCTACCGGCAAGTGAAACGCAGCTTTGATCCGCACAATTTAATGAATCCGGGGAATGTCGTTGATGGCCCCGCGATGACCGGCCATTTGCGTTACGACGATCAATACAAGATCGAGCAACTCCACGAGCATCTCGATTTTAGTGCCGATCAAGGTTTCGCGCGGGCCGTTGAGATGTGCAACGGCGCGGGGATCTGTCGCAAGTTGAATGTTGGCACGATGTGCCCCAGCTTCATGGTGACACAGGAAGAAGAACACAGCACCCGCGGCCGAGCTAATTTGCTGCGGGCGGCGATGTCGGGAATCTTGCCGCAGGAGTCGTTCACCAGCGAGCGGTTGTACGACGCGATGGATTTGTGCATCGAATGCAAGGCTTGCAAAAGCGAGTGCCCTTCGTCGGTCGACATGGCTAAGATCAAGTTCGAGTTTCTGGCCCACTATTATGAAAAGAACGGCAAGCCGCTTCGAGCAAGATTGATGGTGGACATCGCACGGGCGAGTCGATGGAGCTCTGGCATGCTTGCGCCGTTGATCAACGCGATTCTCTCGAATCGCATGGTCAAGGTTGTATTGGAAAAAACATTGGGGATTAGCGTCCAACGGCAATTGCCCCACTTTGCCCGAGAACCGTTTACGACTTGGTTCAAGAATCGTCCCCAGAGAACCGGCACGGGCAAACAGGTCGTGCTGTTCAACGATACGTTCAACACGTACAACTATCCCGAGGTAAGCATCGCCGCAACGGAAGTGCTGGAAGCAGCCGGTTATGAAGTGTTGTTGCCGGGGCATTATTGCTGCGGTCGGCCGGCGATTTCGAAAGGCTTTGTCGACGTGGCCCGCGCGTCGGCGCGTGATTGCGTTGACAAGCTTTTCCCGTTTGCCGAGCGTGGCATTCCGATTGTCGGACTCGAACCGAGCTGTTTGCTTACTCTTCGGGATGAATTGTTTGTCCTGTTACCCGAGGAGCCGCGCGTGGCGACCATTGCCTCGCAATCGTTTTTGTTTGAGGAATTCATTGCCAATCTGGCCGACGCGGGCACGCTGAATCTCGATTTCAAGCAGACACTTGGCAAGGTCTTGCTTCACGGACATTGCCATCAAAAGGCACTCGTGGGAACGGCACCTTCAAAACGCACGCTGTCGGTAGCGGGGGGCGAGGTGCAAGAGGTCGATTCGGGCTGCTGCGGCATGGCGGGTTCCTTCGGCTACGAAGCGGAGCATTACGACGTGTCGCTTGCCATGGGGGAACGGCGACTCCTGCCAGCGGTGCGAGCGGTGGGTGAAGAGACAACCGTCGTCGCCGCGGGGGTCAGTTGCCGGCAACAGATCAAGCACGGCACGGGCCGCCGCGCGCTCCATCCCGCGGAAGCATTGCACGCAGCGTTGTTTCCAGAGCGAATTGCTCACATGGCTCAAGGCTTGTCCAAAGATGAGATTATCGGATCGCTTGAAGGACCAACCGACTTGGCGACGAATCCCCGACATATGCGGGGATACGGGCAGTAGGGGCACGCTTCCCCTAATATCCGCATGATTTGCTACATATCAAGAGTAGGACGCACAGTAATTTTCAACAATCATGCCACGATAATTTCCGGTAAGGTTCCTCATGCAATATCGCACTCTAGGCAAAACGGGTTATCGCGTTTCGGAGATCGGCCTCGGCTGTTGGCAATTGGGGGGCGATTTCGG
>JBGTEU010000026.1:0-7257 GCA_041747595.1 Bythopirellula sp. | reverse complement strand
TTCGTGCAGTTCGTCGTGCATGTAGCCAAGGGCGTAAAAATGAACGCACGAGGCGATCAATGTCACCATGCAGAACATGCCCACGGTGAGGGCATCGATGTAATAGCCGATAGTAAGTTTCAGATCACCGAATTCGCCGAGGGAGTACCAATTGTTGGAGTAAGCGATGGGGGGGCCGTTGACGTGATGAGCTTCGGTGTGGGATGCATCCGTGAGGGGATGGTTGGACAACCAGATGCCGCCTCCGATGAAGCTGAACACCGCGGAAATCACGATGGCCAGCGTCGCCAGATAGCCGCCGAACTTGCCGCCGGGGCCCATGTACTTGCCAAATAGCAAGATCGTGACGAACGACGCCAATGGTATCAACCAGGCACTTGCCAGCAGAAACGGTAAAGTGGAAGCAGCATCCATGGAGGAATTCAATTCCCGGTTTCGTAATTCAATCAGCCGCTAAGTTGGTCGGCACGGTCAACGTCAATCGAATCGTGGTTGTTGTAAAAGTTGAGAACAATCGCCAGTGCCACGGCTGCCTCGGCGGCGGCGAGCACGATCACGAACAAGGCCATCAATTGGCCGTCGAGTCCCAAGGTATTGGCGTCGCTACGAAGGTAGCGGCTGCCGAAGGCAACGAAATTGAGATTCGCCCCGTTGAGCACCAGTTCGATGCCCATGAGTACACCCAGCGCGTTCCGTTTGGTGGCCATGCAGAGCGCGCCGCAGACGAACAAAATCGCCCCCACGGAAACATAATGGGCGACCCCCACGGGTTCGGACAGGATATGGGCGAGTGGTAATTCCATCATGGCTCACTTGGCCTCAACAGAGCGGGTACGTTTTGCACGAGCCAAATAGGCCGCACCGATAAGCACGATCAACAGATGCACCGACACGATTTCAAACGGCAACAAATATCCGGAACGATCGGAGGCATCGGTCCGCGCGCCCAACAGCCCCATGGCGATGGGCGTGACCGTGTGCTGCACGGGAATCGCTTCGGCGGCCGAGCGCTCCATACCCCGCCACTCGGGAATGCTGAACGCGGCGTAAATCAACACGAACAAAAGTGCCCCGCCGGCGAGAAAACCTTTGACCCAATCGCCGGCCCAGGTTTTCATCTCGACGAACCGTTCCTGCGAGGTGAGCATCACGCCGAAGATCAACAGCACCATCGTACCGCCAACGTAAATCAACAATTGCATGGCACCGACAAAATCGGCCCCAGCAAGGAACATCAACCCTGCCGCAGCGGCCAGCGACAGCACCAAATAAAATGCCATCCGCACGATATTGGTCGACACCAGCACGGCAAAGGCGAACGCGCAAGCGATGCCGCTAAAGAGCCAAAAGAAAAACGACGGCCAATAGATGGGTTCCAGTTCCATGATTTACAGTGCCTTTCTCATATCGGGATCACTCGGTAAGTCATGGGTTGTCGCTATCTGATCCGTTGCCGGTTCCTCTGGAATGGGGGGAAGTTGGGGGCTCGGCAAACCTTCACTAATTCTGTAAACCGCTGCGGGAACCGGCAGGACGCCGAAAAAATTGCGATCCGGCATGTTCAGTTGCCAGAGCGTCGCTCCCAAAAACATCGCCGCAGCAATCGGGGTGCAGTATTTCAAGCAGGTTGCCATCACCTGGTCAATACGCAAACGAGGCAGCGTCCAGCGGACCCACATCATGACGCTCACGCCGATGGTGCCCTTGATCAGAACATTCGTCGCACCAATCAGTTGGCCCACATAGCCAGTCACAGATCCATTCTCTGACGTCAGGCCGAAGAAATCGGCGATGGGAATCGGCCCGTGCCAGCCGCCGAGGAAAAGGATCGTGGCCAAAATGCTCACCGAGAACATCGATCCATACTCGGCCATGAAAAAGAAGCTCCACCGTAAGCCGGAATATTCGGTGTGGAAACCGGCAACCAATTCACTTTCCGCTTCGGCCAAGTCGAAGGGAGCCCGATTGACGCTTGCCATGGCACAGGTGAAGTAGACCCAGAAGGTGATAAACGTAAAGGGATCGTGGAAGACAAGCCAATTGGTGAACCACCCCGCTTGCCGATCCCCGATAACAACCAGATCGAGCGAGCCGGCGATCAATACCGGCACGACAACGCACATCCCGAGCGGAACTTCATAACTCACCACTTGGGCCGCTTCTCGCATCGCCCCAAACAGCGACCACTTGGACGCCGAGGAATACCCGGCGAGGATCACGCCGAATACTTCCAAGCCTAAGACGGCAAGCACGAAAAAGACGCCCGTGTTCAATCGCTGAGCGATCCAGGGATAATCTTCACCCGCAAAGGGAATCGCGATAAACGCCGAGATCGCTGCACAGAAGCTCACGTAGGGGGCGATCTTGAAGAGGAAGCCATCCGCCCCTTCGGGCTTCAGATCCTCTTTCGTGAGCAGCTTGAGGCCGTCGGCCAGGGTTTGCAGCCAGCCGAATTTCCCGCCGACCCGCGTCGGGCCAAGGCGATCCTGAATCCGGCCGGAGATTTTGCGTTCCAGCCAGATAAAAACCAGGGCCCCCACGGCCACGAGATTAAGGATCAGCGCGATGTGGACGAGGCCGGCAATGGTGTAAGCCAGCCAGGTCCATAGGTTCAACTGCTCGATCAGGAACGGGGCCACTTATGGTTCTTCCTCAAACCAACCGAGCCAATGCTGCCCCCAGCTCCCCTTTGAAGGAACTGGTCCCCACCGCAGGGCTGGTAGCACGCACCCAAGATGTTTCCACGCTGGCAGTTACCGACCAGCCCAACTAAGATTGTGAAATATGGCACAAGCACTGAAAGCTGTACACCCCCAGACAAAAAAACATCGTTGAATTAAGCGCAATGCGACTGTTTGGAGCCCCGTTGCGGCATTTTGTTTGCATAGCTACGATCTCTCACTTAATTGCCATAATCTCTCTATTTTCCTCAAACACAGGGTACTGATTCGTGATAACTCTTGCATGTCTTGCCGTGAGCGCCCTCCTGGGATTGGTTGCTGTGCAATCCGTGTTGGTGTGGAGCTTCGTCCGCACCTTGCAAAACTTTGTCGTACCGCTGATTTCTGATGAACAAGCACCGCGGGCTGTGGTGATGCTTTGTTTACGGGGGACCGATCCCTTTCTGAAAAAATGTCTTTTTGGCCTTTTGAACCAAGATTACCCGGAGTACCAGGTGCGGATCGTTGTCGACTCGCCCGAAGATCCGGCTCATGCCGTGATTGCCGAGGTCTTGGACGAGACGAAGGCCACGAACGTGCGGGTAGAGAATCTACTCGAGAAAAGACCTCACTGCAGCTTGAAGTGCAGTTCGATTCGGCAAGTCCTCGACACGCTCGAGCCAGAATTCGAGATTGTGGCCCAATTGGATGCTGACACGATCGCTCATCCGACTTGGCTGCGAGAATTGGCAACGGGTTTGCAGCCGAATGACGTGGGGTTGGCAACCGGCAATCGATGGTACATGCCCACAAATCCATCGCTGGGGTCCATCGTGCGGTATATCTGGAATGCGGGTGCTGTAGTGCAGATGAATTGGCACAACTTCGCTTGGGGCGGCTGCTTTGCAATTAAGCGCCGCGTACTTCAAGAGAGCAATCTGCTCAAGCGATGGGGGCGGGCCTTCTGCGATGATACCGTCCTGATTATTCCCGTCAGAAAGATGGGACTCCGCGTGGCTTTTGTCCCCAGCCTCATGATGATCAATCGAGAAAATATCTCACTCGACAGTTTCTATCATTGGGTGTGCCGGCAAATGGTGAACGTGCGACTCTATCATCCTGCATGGCTGGCGGTGGTGGTCCATGGTTTTGTTTCAGCGATGGTGCCACTGGCAGCCCTCGTTCTGTTGCTTGCGGCCATTTTGCAGGGTGATCTCACTTCGAGCGCGGTGGCCTTAACGGGACTTGGGATCTACGGCGGGTCGCTGCTGTTGTCACTGATCCCAATGGTCAAGGCGATGCGGGCGATTGCCGCCAGCCGTGGCGAACCGAGTCGCTGGATTTCGGGATGGCGAGTTCTCAAACTTGCGATTGCCATGCCAATTACACAAGTCGTTCACACTTCCGCCATTGTCGCGGCCACCATTGCAAAGTCGACTTCCTGGCGAGGCATCCATTACTTCATTGACGGTCCTTGGAAAGTTCGCATGGAGCAATACTTACCTTACTGCGCGCCAACCGTGCATGGGGACGAATCGCTCGGATAATCTGCGCGAGGATAATTCAGCGGTCGATCTCGCCCATCACGATGTCGAGCGAGCCGACAATTGCCGGCACGTCGGCAATCAGACAACCCGCGCCGAGCGGTCCCGTGACCGACAGATTGCAGAACGAACTGCTCCGCGCCCGTACCCGCCAAGGAATCGGGCTACCATCACTCACGATGTAGAAACCCATCTGCCCGCGAGGGGATTCGGTCTCTAGATACGCTTCGCCGACGGGAAGCTTTTGGTTGAGCTTCAGCGGCTCGCCGTAACTTCCCGTGGCCGTACTGTAACTCTCAATTCCCTGTCGCACGAGGTCCATCGACTGGATGACTTCCAGCATCCGTACGTAGAACCGATGCCAACAATCACCCAGAATCGCTTCGCGGGGCACGGCTGGATATTTGTGATCTTTCGGATAGTGGCCATCCTTTTCGACGATCACTTCGAAGGCGTAGCCCTCGTACATGGCCGTGTAGATTTCCTCACCATCGCGACGGAGATCGTGATCGACACCGCTACCTCGAAGCACAGGGCCGCTCGTGCCATAGTCGATTGCCATTTCAGGTGAAAGAATACCGATGCCCGCGGTCCGCTTGACGAAAATCGCGTTGGTTGTGAGCAGCGCGTGATATTCGTCAATAATCGGCACGAGTTGATCGAGAAACGCCGAACACTTTTGCAGCCACCCTGGCGGCAAATCGGCGGTTGCGCCACCCACGGTGAGATAGCTGTAAGTGAGGCGTGCCCCGCAAACTTCTTCAAACAGATCGAGAATTTTTTCCCGCTCGCGGAACGCATACAAAAAAGGGCTAAACGTACCGAGGTCGAGGCCGTAGGCCCCCATGCCGACCAAGTGGCTCGCGATGCGGCCCATTTCGGCAATGATGACCCGCAAGTGCCGGCCTTTCTCAGGCGGTTGGTACTTCATCAGTTTCTCGACCGTGAGCGACCAGCCGAGATTCATGTTCATCGCCGCAAGATAATCCATGCGGTCGGTGTAGGGGATAAACTGCCGAGGCGTGAGATTCTCGCCGATCTTTTCCGCACAGCGGTGCAGATAGCCGATATGCGGCGTGACTTCGGAGACGACTTCGCCGTCGGTCCGCAGCACGAGCCTTAACACGCCATGCGTGCTCGGATGCTGTGGTCCCATGTTCACCAACATTTCGTCGGTGCGGACGTCAAATTCAATGACCCGGGGATCGTCAGTCGTTGCGCTCATTTTTCATCTCCCCCGGATGCCGTGATATTCCAATGGCATTTCATAATCTTTCCGTAACGGGTGGCCGACCCAATCCTCGGGACACAAAATCCGTCGCAGGCTGGGATGCCCCGTGAAGTCGACTCCAGACAGATCATAAACTTCGCGTTCGTGCCAATCGGCGGTGCTCCAAATGCCGGATACCGATGGCACCTTGGGCACAGTGCCGACCACATCATCTTGCCACCGCGGCAGAATGACCTTAAGCACTAAGCTGTGTTTATGCTGCATGCTGAAGAGGTGATAAACAACTTCCGTATGCGGTTGCCAAGGACTCTTGGCGGCTTTCTTTTCGTCGGTGTGCAGATAGTCGACCCCGGAAATCGAATTGAGATAATCGAAGGCCAATGTTGGTTCGTCGCGCAGGTATTGGCAAACGTCAAGGATGCCTTCTGGCGTGACCTCGATCCACGGATCGATGTTTTCGAAATTCGCACCGGATATTTTGTCGCCGAACTTTTGTTTCAGCTGGTCGACGAATGCTTGTCCGCTCATCAGAATTTTTTGCTGTTAGAGTGTTTGAAGTGATAACGTGTGGCGGTGCATTAGGGGGCCGATAAGACCGAGCCACCCGTACGCGTTGAGCCTTCGGGCCTGATCCGCGGTGGAGTCCGCTGCACGATTTCATCTTTGTGGCTCGTCGTGGCGCGTACCCAATCCAAATCGCCCCGCCGCCAGACATAAGCGAAGCCTACAAGCAGCACGGCAAAGAACACGGCAATGTCGGCAAACGACATCCAAGACAAAGCGACGGCCGTCTCGCGCAATCCGTCAGCACCCCCTTCGCCAAGCACAGGAGCCGCACCCAACTCTTGAAGACGTATCGCGGCGACCGAAGACAACTGCTCGGCCGGCCCGATTTCACCCGCTTCCACGGCCACGATTGGCATGTCGGGCGAAGTGAGTTGCGTTGCCTTGCCAAAGACTGTCGCCCACGGGAAGAAGAGCGCGATTTCCACGTCGAAGATAATGAACAACAACGCTACGACATAGAACCGCAAATCGAATTGCACAAAGCTCGAACCAATCACCGGTTCGCCACATTCGTAAACTTCCAGCTTTTCCTTGTTAGGCAGATTCGGACGCACCAAGCGGCCAACCACCAAATTGACGAACAAAAACAGCGCCGCAACGCCGGTAAACAAGGCCAGATAAGCCACAATGGCGGTTGGGGTTGCCATAAGAAGGGTCAGAGGTCAGAGGTCGGGAATGAGAAAATACTACTGATTGGGTCCGCCGTGAACCGGCTCGGTCACGACCTTTGCTTGAGCCACGGCCGTGGGATTCAAAGTCGACCTACCCCACGCCACGTCGAGCGGCAATCGCGAAAAATCAACGATACAGCCATCGCGGCTGTAGCAACTCAAGTCGTGATTGGCCCCCATGAAAATACAATCCACGGGGCATGGTTCCACGCATAAAGCACACAGCAAACATTTGCTGTAGTCAATCGCATAGCCGGTAATCTTAAATCCCTTGCTCCCCTCGACGCGTTCCTTGCCGATGTAAATGCAATCAACGGGGCAAGCCTTCGCACATTGGTCGCAGGAAATGCAGGTGGTGAGATCAAACCGATGAAAACCGCGATAGCGCGCGGCCACGGGCACTGGGAGTTCAGGATACTCAAAGTGCTCGGTAAAAGTCTTGCGGTCAGGCCGATAAGTTTTGAACCAGGTCCGTAGCGTCACCCACATACCGTGCGCGACCGTGAACACCGCCTCGAAAACATTTCCCAACCAAGGCCAGACTCGTTTGAGTCCTTGGATCATAATGTTCCTTTGATCCTCAT
>JBGTEU010000025.1:0-5998 GCA_041747595.1 Bythopirellula sp. | reverse complement strand
AAGCGGAACTCAGTGCGCTGAAAAGCTACGACGAAATTGCCGAGTTGTACTTGGGCTCGGTACTGAGTGGGGGAGATTCCGATCCAGAGACCGGAAATGATCTTCACTCTTGGACCAAAGCCGTTGAAGATTGCCTGCACGCTTCGTTGCAAACCCCGCTTAAGATTCCCTTGCTCTACGGCGTCGACGCGGTGCATGGCCACAACAACTTACTGGACGCGGTCGTGTTTCCCCACAACATTGGTTTAGGCTGTACTCGGAACACTGAACTGGTGCGTGAAATTGGCCGCATCACGGCCATGGAAGTTCGCGCGAGTGCGATCAATTGGACTTTCGCCCCCTGCGTGGCTGTGCCGCGGGACATTCGCTGGGGCCGCACTTACGAGGGTTTCAGTGAAGATCCCGAATTGGCCGGCCTCTTGGGTGAAGCAGCCGTGATCGGCTTCCAAGGACACGACCTGAGTGATCCGACCCGTATTTTGGCGTGTGCGAAACACTTCGTCGCCGATGGTGGAACTCATGCGGAAGTGCGCCTGGCGAACTGGCAAGGCTTTGGCGATGAGGAGCGTTTGCGGCTCGATCAAGGGGACGTGAAAGTCGACGAAGCCACCCTGCGCAGACTTCACTTAGCGCCTTATATTCCGGCTATCAATGCGGGGGTCGGTTCGATTATGCCTTCTTATAGCAGTTGGAATGGCGTGAAATGCTCCGCGAGCAAAGAATTGTTGACCGAGATTTTGAAGAAAGAACTTGGCTTTGAAGGTTTCGTGATTTCTGATTACAACGCCATCGATCAAATCAGCAAAGATTATAAGGAGGCTATCCGGATTTCGGTAAACGCCGGCATGGATATGTTTATGATTCCCCAAAGGTATCGTGAATTCATTACCTTACTGACTGAGCTAGTTAAAGAAGGCATCGTACCGATGGAGCGCATCGACGATGCCGTGAAGCGAATTCTGCAGGTCAAGGCGGCCATGGGACTGCTGGACCATGGTGTATCACTCACGGCCGACAAGGAATTGCAGGAAAAATTCGGCGGTGCCGAACATCGCAACGTTGCACGCCAGGCAGTGCGAGAATCGCTCGTGCTGTTAAAGAACAAAAACAATGTTCTGCCGATTTCTAAGCAGATCCAGCGAATTCACGTCGTGGGTGTTGCCGCCGACGACATTGGTATTCAGTGCGGCGGGTGGACCGTGCTATGGCAAGGCAAAGAGGGTCCCATAACCACGGGAGGGACAACCTTTCTTACCGCGATCCGTCAGGCTGCGGGCAACCACATTGAGATCACTTACGCGGCAGACGGCACAGAATCGGCAGGTGCCGACGTGGTGGTCGCCGTTGTTGGTGAACGGCCTTATGCCGAAGGAGTTGGAGACAGCGAGACCCTTGCGCTGCCCGAAGAGGACGAGCAGACCTTGGTCAATCTGAAAGAAGTGGACGTGCCCACTGTTGTCGTCCTTTACTCAGGCCGACCGTTGGCGATCACCGACGTGATCGAAGATGCCGACGCGTTCATCGCTGCTTGGCTTCCCGGAACCGAAGGAGCAGGGATCGTGGACGTGCTCTTCGGCGATTTTGCCCCCACGGGGACGCTGTCGTTTTCCTGGCCGCGTTCCGCCGACCAAGAGCCCATCAACGTGGGAGACAAAAACTACGACCCCTTGTTTCCGTATGCTTTTGGCCTCGGCTACGAAGATTAGTTCCGACAAATTCTGGGGCGATCATTTACCCGCGAGTTTCGCGAGAATCGCGGCGGTGTCGTAGACGCAGCCTCCCCAGGTACCGCCGCCGAGCGTTTGCATGGCGGCCCACAATCGCGTGTCGTCGGGAAGCAGCGCGGCCTCGTGCAAATCGGCACGCAACGGACGCCGCGCGAGTTCGGCAGTGCCCCAGGCTGCATCACGAATTTCCGCGCCGTGACCGATTAAATGAATGCTCCCCTCGATTTGCTGACAGTCGATGTGGATGGCGATCACATCGTCATCGAGAAGTTTGCCGACTGGCCCTCCCGCGAGAGCTTCAGGGCCCACGTGACCGATGCAGGCCCCCGTGGAGACGCCCGAAAACCGCGCATCGGTAATGAGCGGAATCTGCTTACCCCACGGCAGGTGCTTGAGCGCCGCGGTGAGCTGGTAGGTTTCTTCCATACCAGTGCCCGAGGGACCACAACCGACAAGCACAATGACATTACCGGGCCCGACCGGCTTATACCCTTGCCCCTTGATCGCCTGAATCGCCGTCGCTTCGGCAGTGAATACGCGAGCCCTCCCCACGAATTGGTAAACACCATTCTCAAGTAAGGTCGGATCAATTGATGTTGCCTTGATCAGCGAGCCCTCGGGGGCCAGATTGCCCGTGGGAAAAACCAGCGTCCGCTGCAATCTCTGTCGTTCCGCATTCTCAGGCGAGAAAATCACCGTGTCGGCGTCAACGCCGTCGCGCTCGCGGAGCACCTCACGCAAGCGCTGCCGTCGTGGGGAAGATTGCCAATCATCAAGCATTTTTCCGAGTGGTTCACCCGTTGCGGTCAGTGACTTCGTGTCCAAAAGTCCCAATTCGCGCAGGTGAAGCATCACCTCAGGCACGCCCCCGGCGAGAAATACGCGTACGGTCGTGTGATCGACAGGGCCGTTAGGAAGCACGCTCACCAATCGGGGTGTTAGGCGATTCATGCTGGTCCAATCTTCTACGGTTGGCCGTGGCAAGCCGGCCGCATGTGCGACTGCCGGCAGATGCAACAGCAAGTTGGTCGAACCACCAAATGCTGCATGCACCACCATCGCGTTCCGTATCGCGGCGGGAGTGACTATGTCGCTCACGCGCAAACCTCGCTCACGCTGCTGCATGAGAGCCGCCACCGAACGCCGTGCAACGTCGAGCCAGATGGGTTGTCCCGAGGGTGCAAGCGCAGAGTGCGGCAGGGACAATCCCAACGCTTCACCGACAACTTGTGAAGTGGCCGCAGTTCCCAAGAATTGGCAACCGCCGCCGGGGGTGGCACACGCACGGCAACCAAGCTCCGCGGCTTCTTGCAGGGTAATCAATCCATGCGTGTAGCGGCTTCCGAGCGATTGAATTTTTGCGGCATCTTCGCCTTGAGTCGGTGGCAGCGTCACTCCCCCCGGTATGATGATCGCGGGAAGATCCCGTATCCCTGCGAGCGCCATCATCATGGCGGGATGTCCCTTGTCGCAGGTGGCGACGCCCAAGACGCCGCGTCGCGTGGGAAGCGAACGTATTAACCGCCTCAGAACAATCGCCGCGTCGTTGCGATACGCGAGGCTGTCGAACATGCCTACCGTGCCTTGCGTGCGACCATCGCACGGATCCGAACAATAACCGGCAAAAGGCAAGCCACCCCGGGCTTTGATTTCACGAGCCGCAGCTTCTACAAGCAACCCCACTTCCCAGTGCCCCGTGTGATACCCGAGCGCAATCGGCGAACCATCGGGCGCGCGCAGGCCTCCCATCGTGCTAAGAATGAGATATTCGTCGCGATTGAGTTCGCTCGGTTGCCAACCCATCGCTGCGTCTTGCGTCCATCCGAACAAATCGCCGCTTGGTCGGTGACGCAGCATTTCATCGGAGAAGGGGAGGGCACCCGCGGGGCCAGCTGCCGTGGTTTGCACGTCATAAATGCCAGGATCGTCGGTGGAGAACCAATTGTCGCTCATCACGCGGCATCCTGTTTGTGAAAGAAAGTCGCTGCAATCGTATCTTGCCCACTGGTGACTGACAATGGCGTCAGTCGTATGGCACGAGTGCAAATGTCGTGATTTGCCGGGGAGATGATCGAATTGCGTCGCCGCTTTGCTTGGATTCCGTGGACCATTAGAATCAGGTATCTCGTTTATCACCTCTTACTCCCATGTTACTTGAAACACATGTTTTTGTATCGCACAAAAGATGGCCCCGTGCTCCACTCAGCCGAAAAGTATTATTCAATCGATATGGGGTGGGACGCGGTTGTGAATCAACCTCAGGCTGCCGATTTCCTTGCCACACAAATGAAACAGCTTGCGCCAAAGGCGACTCTCGCTGACATTCAGCAACCTCTGCCGCCACTTGAAAGCCAAGAAGTTTGGGCTGCGGGGGTCACATACTTTCGCAGCAAAGCGGCACGGATGGAGGAAGCCGAGGAAGCGGGGGGCGGCAACTTTTACGACCGCGTTTACGCCGCGCCGCGCCCGGAACTTTTCATGAAAGCGACTCCGCATCGTGTGGTGGGAACGGGGCAGTCGATGAAACTTCGCGGCGACTCGAAGTGGATTGTGCCCGAGCCGGAACTGGTGCTCGCCATCAACAGTGCGGGAAAAATATTTGGCTACACAGTTGGCAATGATTTGAGCTGTCGCGACATCGAGGGTGAGAACCCACTCTATCTGCCGCAGGCGAAAACGTTTGATCGCTGCGCCGCGGTCGGCCCTGCAATCTGGATTTCTGATACTCCACCGTCCAAGGAAACTGCCGTGCGGCTGACTGTGTGCCGCGATGGCCAAGCCATCATCGAAGATGCGACCACGCTCGCGCAGATGAAGCGCGGCTTCGAGGAGCTGGTAGGCTATTTATTTCGCGAGAATAGTTTTCCGCAAGGATGCCTCCTGATGACCGGCACGGGAATTGTGCCGTCCCCCGATTTTTCCTTGAAAGCCGCTGATGTTGTGGAAATCACAATTGATGGCATTGGCACTCTCACAAACACTATGGAATGAAACTCATGCCGATCACGGGACAACATTTTATCGCCGGCGAGCGAAGTGCCGCGGGGAAGCAAACGTTCATTGCTCACAACCCAACAACGGGTGAGGAACTTACCCCGCGTTTCATCGAAGCAACCAGCGAGGAAGTGGATCGCTGTTTACAACTGGCCGAGCAAGCTTTTGCCGCACTGCAACTCGCAGATAACGAGACAATCGCCCAGTTGCTCGATGAAATTGCCACAGGGCTAGAAAACTCTGGCGAGGAATTGCTTGCTCGGGTACATGCCGAAACGGCCCTACCCATGCCGCGACTGGAAGGCGAACGGGGCAGAACGGTCAATCAAACCCGAATGTTCTCCAAGTTGGTTCGCGAAGGGGCATGGGTGCAGGCACGTATTGACCGTGGTGATCCCGAGCGGCAGCCGCTGCCGAAGCCCGATATTCGCACAATGCTGATGGGGATCGGCCCGATTGTGGTTTTTGGGGCGAGCAATTTTCCGCTAGCGATTTCGGTGGCGGGGACCGACACGATTGCGGCCTTCGCCGCGCGATGTCCCGTCGTCGTGAAAGCACACCCTGGTCACCCGGGAACTTGCGAGTTGATCGCAGAGATCATCACCACCGCGGTAAAGAAAACGGGGCTACCACCGGGTTTTTTTTCGATGCTGCAATCCGCGGAGCATGCGGCAGGAATCGCGCTCGTGGAGCATCCACTTACATCCGCCGTGGCCTTCACTGGTTCGTTGCGAGGTGGTCGGGCACTATTCGACGCGGCAGCAAAGCGGCCCAGCCCGATCCCGGTTTACGCCGAAATGGGAAGCACCAATCCCGTATTCGTTCTGCCAGGGGCAGCCCACGAACGTTCCGAAAAAATCGCGGCGGGTTACGTGCAATCGGTGACACTCGGCGTGGGGCAGTTCTGCACGAACCCGGGGTTACTGTTCATTCAAAAAGACGATGTGTTCGACAACTTCTCACGGGCTACAGTCCAAGCTGCCCAAGCGGCGGCACCCGCTACCATGCTGCACGGGGGGATTCACTCGGCTTACCAACAGGGGGTGCAGCAACTCATTGAACTACCCGGCGTAGCAGTATTAGCTCGTTCATCGACCGCAGCGAACGAAGAAAGCCATCAAGCGGCTTGCACGATTCTCTCGGCACCCGCCGAGTTGATCGCCGACCACCCAAAGCTCACCGACGAAGTCTTCGGCCCGGAGTCGATTGTATTCACCTGCCGCAACGTTGAGCAAATGCTCGAGTTTGCTCACACCATGGAAGGGCACCTCACTGCA
>JBGTEU010000024.1:0-4728 GCA_041747595.1 Bythopirellula sp. | reverse complement strand
ATCGCGGCCAGCACCTTCCACAACAAGGGACGATAGCGAAACACCTCGGCGAGTCGTACTTGAGCCAATTTCCGACTGGCTTCGCCGGATGTGTTGGCGAGCAATTCCCTTTGCGAATGCGAGATCAAGCTGCCGCGGCGGCCCGCCGGCACTGTGGTGACAAGGCTCTGCTCAATGTGGGGGAACGCGCGTTCCAGCAGCATCGCAAGATTATTCTCGGAAAGTCGCGCGAACAGTCGCGAGAACAACCATTTCCAAGCCGCATAGCCAACGACCGCCAATGCGCAGCACCACATCACGACTCGCACAGTCGGCGACGGTTCGAACGACCAATCCAGAAAAAGTGCCAACCAAAAGGCAACACCCACGGCGATCGCGACCGCGGCGACTCCCTCGAGCGTCACGTAGCCGCGGACCAGCAATCGCAACCACTTCACCTTGCGGGTGATGGTTGAGGGAATAGAAAATGGTGCAGTCGCGGTTGCCATTTATGCCAGTCTCACCAATCGCCGCAGCAGCCATTCAAGGCACAAGGCCCCGCAAATGACCGTCAGCAGAATTTTATTAAGCCATTCCGTAAAATCGGCGTCGGGCGTGCCACGCAAGGTTCGTGTTTCCGCTCGACTTTCGATCAATTCGTCGACCGAGGGATTTTCTTGATTGCCCTCCGCGGCTGTCGTAACGCTCGTGTAAAAACGCCCCCCCGTACGGCTTGCCAGCGCGGCGAGGAGCTCGTCGTTCCGCCGCGTGTGATCGAACTCCAAGTCCGGCACGACCACCTGAATCCGCCTGACGAGCTGTTCGTCGACCGCATCAGGAATCGACAATTCGATACGATACGATCCTTCGCGTTTGACGGTGAACTGACCAATAAAGTTCCCCGGTCGGCTCTTGTCGGCCAGCATCGTCAGGTTGGTCCCCCGACCTTGGTCGTCGACAACTTGGGCAATCACCTGCTCGGCAATGAGCGGCTCACGACTTTCCGCGAGCAATTGGGCCCGCACGACCACTTCATCGCCGACCGAATACCGATCTTGTTCGACCAGCAAGCGGCCCAGAGTCGATCCCTTGAGCAAACGGCCTTGGCTCACATGGCGAATCAACCGAGTGGTCAGCACTTCAAAATAACCGGGGTCCAACGACCGCAACCGCCAGAGCTCACCGCTCCCCAAGTAAAATACGCGGCCCGAACCGTAAAACTGCTCGGCCAGGTAAACGGGGTAATCGGCCGACAGGCTTGCGTCGGGATCGCCGTACCAACCCAACACCCGCGCACCGGGCTTTGCACCCTTCACGGCATAGCAGCCGTAGACGCCGGGAAACTCCGCCCAACGCAAACGGCTCTCGGCACCGCTGTCCGCAATCCACAGACATTCGGCCTCTTCGCCTTCACGAGTAAACAAGATGGGCCAGGGCGTCTTGCTCCCGTACAGTCCGTCATCCAGCAGCGTGAGCCGTCGCTGGAACTCAACCGGGTAGAGGGCGCGAATCTTGCCAAGTTCGGGGCTTTGCGACCAGCTTTGAGTGTGAATCGGCCCGGCGACGCAAATCAATCCACCGGCTTCTTCGGCGACCCATGATTCAAGCAAATCGGCCTGCCTCGCGTCGAGCAATTCCCAATTAGGGTCAAACGCCACAATGCAATCGTAATTGTAAAGTTCTTCCTTGGTGGTCGGAAACTCGTTCAGAATACGATCCGCTTCCTGCGAGATCGCCCCTTCAGCCGATTGAATCCAGACGTCGACCGAAGCGTGGCGATCGCGGAACAGTTGATTTCGCAAGAATTGGTAGTCGCGCGACGCCCCCCCCGCAATCAAGAGCACGCGCGTACTCGCTTCGACGACTTCCACTTCGACTTCTCGCTGGTTGTCGCCGGCGTACTGATCTTCGCGCGGGGCAACAATCTTTAACTGCAAAGCCAGCCGTCCCACCTCGGCGGGTTCGATGCGAAATTCAACGGGCAGCACTTCTTTATCGGCCGCAAACGTCACTTGCTCTTCACCCAGCAAGCTTCCGGCCGCGCCCTGCAAGTTGGCGTCGCGGGCGTAAAGTTGCACTTGGACCGTGCGGCCCGCAAAGCCTTCCCCCTGAATCATGCCGGTGATTGTCGCGCGATCCTCAGGATAAACTCGCGAAGGGGCGATGAGCTCCTGAATCCGCAAATTCCGTCGCGGCTCGTTCGAGCCGACCCCCACCGTAAACAGGGGCACGCTTTTTTCCTGCGTGTCTTTCGAGATCGAAAGTGGTTCAATGCCGCTGTTTTGTACCCCATCCGTGATAACAATCACCCCGGCCAGCGGCCCCTCGCGCCGTTGGTCGAGCACTTGCTTGAGCGCATCGCCCAAGCGGGTCTCGACGCCATGAGGCTGCAAGGTTTCGGTCCAATCAAGCGGCTCACTCGGATCGGGCGATTCCGCCGTTTCGTTTACCGCGGAATTGATTTCTCGCTCCCAGCTTGCGATAGGGCGAACTTCGCGATCGAACGTCGCCAGCGCGACCTTGTGCTTTTTGCGAATCGCGTCCAGCAATGGAGAATCTCTTAATGTTTGTGCCACGGCTTCGCCACGGGAAAGCGGTTGCCGACTCTCGGCATTCTCGTCCGCGACCGACATGCTTTGGCTCGTGTCGACGAGCAGGATGACTTGCGAATCGGTGACGATTTGTTGATCGACCCGACGTTCAAGACCCAAGAAAAACAGAATCGCGCCGGCCCAGGCCACGAGCCGTAAGCAAGGAAACAACAGCCGCAGCACGGGGGAGAGGGAGCTCCGTTCCCTGCGATAGAGCCACACTACGAACAGGCTTGCCAGCGCAGCCACCGCGATCAACAGCACCCACAAGATTCGAGGATCGTCGAACTGCGCGAGGCGACGAAATTCGAGCGCTACCAATTCACGTACTTCCCCCGTGGAACCGTCGGTGGCGGCAAAGGGCAGAAACAAGCTCAGGGCGGAGTTCATGATTGGCTCCCCGCGGAAGCGTGGTAGCTCGCCTTGTAAGCAAGCCACTGCTCCGCCACCAGAGCCAAAAGCAATAAACCGAGCGCCGTGTCTCCGAGGCGGAAACCGGCAAGCTGTTCGTCCGTCGCCGCGATTTGCGACGCCAGCGAGAACTGATAGTCGATGCCCTCGAGTTCGGTCGCGAGCGCCCCTTGATCCAAGTGGTGCAAGTCGCCCTCGCCGTTAGCTACATTGATCGCCACCAAATGACTCGCGGCGGCTTGTTGCCGGGGCTGCAGACCAAATTGCCAAACACCACTCACCTGGCCGCGACCAGCGTCCACCACGTAGCGACCGTCAACCGCTTGCGGAGTGAGCGTGATTTCGTTTTCACCGGTGGGCGATCGCACCGCGACTTCCGGTTCGTAATCTTCCTCGGCCAAGTCGAAGCGGAGCTCGCTCCCCACTTCTTGCACGTCGGCTTGACGTTGGGTCGCGGTGAGATAACCGGCCAATTCGTTGGCTACGACGGGAAACACGGGGTTCAAGCTCCAATTGCTCCACACTCCCAGCGAAGTCGATTTTGGTGAGAGCTTGCACAATTGCACCACCACGCGGCCTTCACCGAATTTTTTCTCGACGACAAAGGGAGCCTCATTATGCAAGCGAGCAATAACCCGCACGTCGGGATTCGCGTCTTGCAGTTGTGGTTGGGTGGCAAAGTAAAAGTTCACTTGCGCCACCGAAAGAAAACTGTTGCGTTGGCCGGCAAAAATGCGAAACACGGGGTGGTCCGTTACTTGAACGTCGGCGGTGCGTTGCTCGCCGTCGCTCAACAATTGCGTAGGGACATCAAGCTCCAGCGGCATGAGGCCGGTTCCATCGCGATACAGCACTCCGTTGTAAAAAGAACGCTGCGATTCGGAACCGAGAAAGATCGCCAAGCCGCCCCCTTGCCGCACATAATCTTCGAGCGCGGTCACTTCCGCTTCGTCGAGCCGACCTACGTCGAGCAAAAAAATCGCGGCGAATTTTTTTAACTGCTCGTGATCCCGTAAAAAACTAGGCGGCTCGACGCGCGGGCTCCAACCCGGTTTAGCAGTGCCGCCGGGGCTCAGTGCCGTGCGGAGATAAAACGCGTCGTCGCCCCCCGGCGAACCGTCAATCAACAGCAAAGGAAAAGTGGCGGGGACGTTGCAGGCAAAAAACCGCTTGTTGTCGGCCGTCACGGGATCACCGGGGAGTTGGGCCTGCAACTCGTGGGCCCCCGCGCTCGGAAACGCCACGCGGAAGCGGCGGGTCACCTCTTCACCGGGGCCAATCTCGTCAAACTCTACCGCCGGCAATTTGTGGCCATCCTGGGTGACGCTCACCGGCACGGCGACCGCCGCTTCGTCACCGTAGTTGGCAACGCTCAGCAGCATCCAAGTTTCGACGCCCGCCGCGCGGATCCCCGCCTCGGGTTCGAGTTGCGTGATCGCCAAATTGGGCCGTGTTTCTTCCACGCATTGAATCAACTGCAGATCGGCGACTTTCTGGCGAACCTCGCCCAACAATTGTTTGGCCTGTGGGTTGTTCGACCACTGTCGCCGGCGAAAATCAGAAATGATGTAAACGATTTTTGTTTCCCCTTCCGCGGAATCGGGGAGCCCCTGAACGGCTTGCAAAACTTCCACGGGACCGACCGCGGTTTCACTCGCCGCGTGATTTTCGAGCATGGAGTTCACTTCGTCCGCGCTGCGGCGGTCGAGTTCACGATCGGCAAATTCCAGTTGTTGTCCCGCGCTCG
>JBGTEU010000023.1:0-3438 GCA_041747595.1 Bythopirellula sp. | reverse complement strand
CGCAGTGAGTAGATTGGTCGTCGTGAGGATTCCGACAACCGCGGCAAATGGAGCTATCAATAATCGGGCTATATGGAACATTCGAGAAACTGCCGTTGGATAAAATAAGCTGTCAATCGAGGAAGTAACATTCTTGATGTTCCACGAGAACGAAATTCTGCAGGTCTGAAGAAGCTCTCGGCAAATCGCGGACAGAAAACGCTCAATTTCTTGCGTTGATGAGACTTACGTTCCGTAAACTCTCACAGAACGTGTCCGCTAACACGGCTGGGCCCTCAGCCGTGGCAAATGAACCTCTTCACTGGACAAGCTCGCATAATGCCGCCAATCCCGTACCATTCCTTGGCCTCCACTGACGCAAGGCCGACCCTGATTATAGCCTCCTGTTCGGAAAAAACAACGATTCGGCTGTTCCGCAAGCCGCCTGCACTGAAAGGAAGATAAGCCCCCGATTCGTTACGATTTGATTAATTGTCACGCTGACACACGGGTTTTATGCTGCACTGCCCCTGTTCGCTGGAAGCACCTTGAAGCGACTGCTATCCTCAATTAAATGCCCGCTCTCGCCGATCCCCAGCTTGACCGCCCGATTGTCGTGATCGGCTCGCCCCGTTCGGGGACGACATTGCTTGGCAATCTACTGGGGACTCACCCCCTGCTCGCCCAAGTAGAAGAGCCGCGACTCACTTGGAAATTTGGCAATGATGATAAATCCGATATGTTGCGTGCGACCGATGCGCGGCCAGACGTGTGCCGGCATATTCGCCAGACGTTTGCCAAGGCGGTGAGTGACGCCCATCGACAGCGCCTGATCGAAAAGACACCCAGCAATTCGCTGCGAATGGAATTTGTCGAGCGGGTGCTGCCGGGTTGTTTGTTTGTGCATACGATTCGTGACGGCGTGGAATCGGTGCTGTCGATCCGAAAGTTTTGGGAGCAGTATGCCCGCGGGGTACCGAAGGGAAAACTTGTGCAGCGGCTTAAGGAAATTGATCTTCGCCGGGCACCCTACTACGCGAAGGAATTCCTCCGCCGGGCGATGCCCAAGTCCTTTTCAGGTTTTGTGGGCAAACCGGTGTGGGGTCCACGGATACCGGGCATCGACGGCTTGCTCGATCAACTCGAATTGCTGGAAGTCTGCTGTCTGCAATGGCGGATGTGCGTGGAACAGGCCTGCCTCTACGGTCGGCAACTTCCTCCGGGGCGTTATCGGGAAGTTCGTTTGGAGGAGATGTCGCCAGAACTGCTGGCAGACGTGCTTAAGTTCTGCCAATTGGAGATGACTCCCGAAGTGCAAACTGGCTTTCAGCAAATGTTCGACGAAGGGCTAACCACACGCCGCAAGAGCGCCGCGTCTGCTGAAGATAAGGAAACGATCCGCCGGTGGATTGAACCCACGATGTCCTGGTTGGGACAAGAGACATCGTGACCAGAGAATCAAGAATGCCTAATTGCCCTCGGGACGTTTGCTCCAGATAATGAGAGATTGGTATTTCTACATAATAGTGGCACCCATATTCAGCTTTCACCCGATAAATCATGACTAAACGCGCGCTTATCACGGGAATCACCGGCCAAGATGGCTCCTACCTGGCGGAATTGTTGTTATCCAAAGGTTATGAGGTTCATGGCTTGATCCGCCGCAGTAGCTCTTTCAGCACGGGACGATTGGATTCCATCTACAATGATCCGCATGATGCCGGAACGCGATTATTTCTGCACTATGGAGATCTGACCGACGCTCAAAATCTCACCAATCTCACGCTCGATCTTGAACCTGAGGAAATCTACAACCTCGGCGCACAGAGCCACGTACGCGTGTCGTTCGATTCCCCCGTTTACACGTTGCAAGCCACAGGTGCGGGAACTCTCAACGTGCTAGAAGCCGCTCGCCAGCTGAACAAACACAAAAAAGTGAGGGTTTACCAGGCATCGTCGTCAGAAATGTTTGGAGAAGTGATCGAAACACCTCAAACGGAAACCACTCCCTTCCATCCCCAAAGCCCTTATGCTTGTGCCAAGGTTTACGCGTTTCACCAAACGGTCAACTATCGCAAATCTTATGATCTGTTTGCCAGCAACGGCATCTTGTTCAATCATGAATCGCCCCGCCGTGGCGAAACCTTTGTCACTCGCAAAATTACTCGAGCCGCCACGCGCATCAAGCTGGGCCTACAAGACAGGCTTTATCTAGGCAATCTCGATGCCAAACGCGACTGGGGTTATGCGAAAGACTACGTCGAGGCGATGTGGTTGATGCTGCAACATGATGAGCCAGACGATTTCGTGGTTGCCACGGGTGAAACTCAATCGATTCGAGATTTCCTCGACTACTGTTTTGAAGGTCTCGACCTTGACTGGCACAAATATGTCGAGATCGATCCCCGTTATTTCCGACCTGCAGAAGTCGACTTACTCTTGGGCGATTATTCCAAAGCCAAGCGACTCTTGGGTTGGGAGCCTAAAACAAATTGCAAACAGCTGGCTGAAATCATGATCGCCGAGGATTTGAAGCTTGCGGAAAAAGAAGCCAGGATGGCCCAAACTCAATAATGGCTGGAGGATCGCAATGAGCATCGGTAGAAACGCCCGCGGATGAATGAGATATGGACAACTTGACTCACAAAAGAATTTTTATCGCTGGTCACAATGGAATGGTTGGCTCGGCTGTCAAGCGCAAGCTGCATGCTCTCGGTGCAAGACAGCTATTGCTCCAATCGAGTCGAGAACTTGACCTACGCAATCAACAGGCAACCAATGAATACTTTGCCCGGGAACGTCCCCAGGTAGTCGTTTTCGCCGCGGCGCGCGTGGGCGGCATCCACGCTAACATGACCTATCCAGCTGATTTCATTTACGACAATCTCGCCATGGCAGTCAACTTGATTCATGCCGCCTACGAAAATGGTTGCGAGCGTTTATTGTATCTGGGCAGCACCTGTATCTATCCCCGCGAAGCTCCCCAGCCGATGCCCGAAACTTCCTTACTCACGAGCCCTCTGGAAAAAACCAACGAGGCCTATGCCATCGCTAAAATCGCGGGCCTTAAACTCTGCGAGTATTACCGCCAACAGTATGGCGTGACTTTTCACTCGGCCATGCCCACCAATCTGTATGGGCCAGGGGACAACTATCACGTCGAAAACTCTCATGTCTTGCCCGCACTTATTCGACGTTTTCACGAAGCTGCACAACAATCTCTTGGGGAAGTTACGATCTGGGGAACCGGCAAACCTCGCCGCGAATTCTTGCACGTCGACGACTTAGCCGATGCCATGCTGTTTTTATTACAACTCGATTCTCCACCCGATCTTGTCAATGTCGGCACGGGCGAGGATATCAGCATCTTGGAATTGGCCCAATTTGTGTCGGAAGCGGTGGGGTTTCAGGGCAAAATCTCTCACGACCTTAGCAAGCCCGACGGCACACTGCAGAAAA
>JBGTEU010000022.1:0-4959 GCA_041747595.1 Bythopirellula sp. | reverse complement strand
GCCGGCGCCAAGGAATCGCGGATGTCCGGCCAGTTGTTTCAAGAGCTTAACGGCGACGTCACCATGCTCGACGTCACGCTTGGTGGCCGCGCATCGATCCTGCGTTATGGTACGCGGGTCAATGGCCGACCCGAGGGTTGGGAACTGCAAATCGAAGGGGCCGGCATGCCTCGTATTAATCTTGATGAAAATTGGGACCTCGACGCGGCCGATTTTCGTTTCGGTGTGCCGCTTATCTACGGCCAAGGTCGCATGCAATACAAGCTGTCCTACTATCATTTGAGTTCCCACCTCGGTGATGAATACATCGAGCGTTTGGGCATACCCGCATCAGACCGCATTAACTACGCTCGAGACGGGATTGTTATTGGTGCTTCGTTTTTCCCCTTGCCCGCATGGCGTTGGTATGCCGAGGCGGGTTGGTCGTTCTATGCCGATGAAGGGGCCGACCCGTGGGAATTCCAATTCGGTGTCGACTACTCGCAGCCTGGACCCACCGACGCATTGGGGACGCCGTTCTTCGCCGTCAATGGCCATCTTCGTGAAGAGGTCGATTACGGCGGTAACCTGGTCGCTCAGGCGGGCTGGCTCTGGCGAGGCAACACCGGCAAGGTCATTCGCACGGGCGTTCACTACCACAACGGCAAGAGCAACCAGTTTTCATTCAGCGACGAGTTCGAGCAACAAATCGGTGCCGGCCTCTGGTACGACTATTGATTTCTATGTAGCCGAAGTAGTCCGGGTAGGCACTCGCGCCATGCGGCCCTAGAATAGGCGCATGGGAGCGCGACTCAACGAATACCGAGTTTTCTGGCGAGAATTCCGCCAAACTTTTCACACCACGGGGGCGGTGCTTCCCAGCGGCCGCAGCTTGTGCAAGGCCCTGGCCAGCCAAGTGGGGCGTGATGAAATCCCTCGCCGCGTGTTGGAAGTGGGCCCCGGCACGGGGGCGGTTACCCATGAAATCATTCGCCGCTTGGGTCCCAACGATCGGCTCGATCTCGTGGAACTCAATGAACGGTTCGCGTCGACTTTGCGTGAACGTCTGGCAAGCGAAGCGGCCTGGCAGAAAGTGGCTGATAGAGTACGCGTGCTGCAAATGCCCGTCGAAAAACTACCGACCGACGAAAAGTACGAGTGCATCGTGTCGGGTTTGCCGCTCAACAATTTTTCGTGTGATTTCGTCGCCAAAGTCCTGACTCACTTTCATCAACTTGCCGCCGAAGGCTGCACGCTCAGTTTTTTTGAATACGTCGCCATTCGCAAAGCGAAAGCGCTGGTGAGTTCCGCCGCCGAAAGGACGCGACTCTTGGGAATCGAAAAACTCCTGAACGACGAATTCGCCACTTGGGAATTCCATCGCCAATGCGTGCTTGCCAATGTGCCGCCGGCGTGGGTACATCACTTGCGTTTCGCCAAGATGCTGCCCGCCGTGGAGCCGATTCCCCACATCCAGCCCGCAATGAGTTAATCGATGGTTCGCATTCTCACGATTGAAACCACTTGCGATGAAACCGCGGCCGCCGTCGTGACCGACCAACTGGAAGTCTTGGGGGCGGTCGTCGCTTCGCAAAGTCATTTGCACAACGATTATGGTGGCGTGGTTCCCGAAATCGCTTCGCGGGCTCACGTCGAACGCATTCTGCCGGTGCTCGAGCAAACTCTCGCTCAAGCAAATGTGAGCCTCGCGGATCTCGACGCGATCGCGGTCGCCAATCGCCCGGGCCTCGCCGGTTCGCTCTTGGTCGGCTTGATCGCCGCGAAAGCGCTCAGTTTCGCGCACAATTTGCCGCTGATTGCCATCGACCACTTGCAGGCCCACATTTACGCCTGCCGAATCGCCAGCGGACGCGACGTGTTTCCCTGTATCGGCCTGATCGTCAGCGGTGGGCATTCGAATCTCTATCGCTGCGAAAACGCCCTCGATTTCACGCCGCTGGGAAGCACCATCGACGATGCCGCCGGGGAGGCCTTCGACAAGGTGGCCAGCATGTTGGGGCTTGGCTATCCCGGCGGGCCAGCGATCCAACGCGCCGCCGAACAAGGCGATCCAAAAAAATTCCGTCTCCCTCGGCCACTGGTCGACAACGCGCAACGGCTCGATTTCAGCTTCAGTGGCCTTAAAACGGCTGTCCGCTACGAGCTCTTCGGTCCTGGCCGACCCGAAATGGGCGTGGCCGCTCGCCTCGATCCGCAATTGGTGGCCGACATGGCCGCGAGTTTTCAGGAAGCGGTCATCGACTGCCTGTTGGCCAAGTCCGATTTGGCGATGCAACGGACCGGTTTCACGCGGCTCTGCGTCGGCGGCGGCGTCGCGGCGAATTCCCGCTTCCGCGCACGGCTCGAAGAACAAGCGGCCCAGAGCGGCTACGAACTTTTCATCCCCCCGCTCAAGCTCTGCACCGACAACGCGGTTATGGGAGCGATCGCCATCGAGCGTTACCGCGCCGGAATGTTCGAAGATCTCTCGCTCGACATCTCCGCGGGACTCGTACGGCACTAAGTCAAGCACCGATTTCTAGGCACTTGGTACGAATTCTCACTTCAAGACGTCCAACTTGGTCAAACTTGGTCAACTTGGCAGCCTGTTTTGTGCGCGGGCTCAGCACGATCGTTATTTCGAGGCGATTTTTTTGGAGAAGCCGCTTGACGTGGTCGTTTTTTGGCCTGGAGTAAAAGCACTAGCAAAAGAGGTCGCGAAGAACATCGAGGCATCGTCTTTGAAAGACTCACGAGCGATTCTATCACATGAGGTGAGCAATCTAAATCGAACTGGCGAAAAGTGATAGGACGATTGCAAGTACTATCAACTGTCATTCCGAAAGGAGTTCTACGACTTGAGGAATCTGGGTTCTAGTGTTGAATGTTTTCCATGTGTGAAAATACTGCAGGCCGGATCCCTCGGGTCGCTGCCGGAACACTATAAAGTCAGCCATTGGGGTCACACATTCGGCATTACCCTGGAAAAAGAAAATGGATAAGGCATAGCACTGATTGGCACACTTCGGTTTTGCTCGTGATTAGAACCCATTAGCACCGCGCACAAAAAAGCAGTGCGGCCTGGGTCTGACCGCACTGCTTCATTCATTGACCTACAGAGTCGATTACATGCCTTGGGACTTACGTTGGCACGAGGGGCAATACGAAGGACTCTTCACGGAGGTGTTGATGCCTTCCTTGCCACGATAGAACGCGGTTTGAACGGCCTTGGACCGTTCGCCGGACTTGTACGTGGCGAGCGTGGTCTGCCATTCTTCATCGCTCACCTTTCCGGACTTTTTGGTGAGGACGACCGAACCGGTCTTGTCGATGATCGCGGCAAAGTGAAATTCCTCCGCCTTGAAGGCGTCGGCTACTTTCTTGCCATATTCGGTGCTCACGTCGACGTGGCAACATTCGTAGGCGGTGAGCAATTCTTCTTGCTCGCCCTCGGCAACCAATTGATCTTCCTCGGCAGACGCCGCGGGATCGCTTGGATCGTCCAACACGATGAGCAGTGGTCGGGCATCGGCTCGGGAGGCTTCCAGGGCCTTGCCGTAGTCGGATTGCCACTGGACCGAGTCCGCCGAAACGCCCCAGGTCGAGATTGCGACCACTGTCATTGCGAGAAATTCAATCATTTCAACTCCTTTCGAGGCCGGAAACACGCACGCGCGGAATCGTCGGCCAAAAAACTAAGGTCGACCGGCGACACACCGGTCAGGCTCTTAATGGGAAAGCATAGAGACGGAAAAAGGCGACAAGTCGAGTTCAATGGGCTCGGAAAGAGTCGAGCCACTCGCGGTCATCCTGACTGTTCGCCTAAAAAATAGAGGAAGGAAATTCGGGGGGGAAGGATTTTTCCACACGCAAAAAAATCGTTCTAGTGCGTGTCGCTCCACCAGAGGAGCCAGCTCCACTCAAAGGAGCATGGGCGAATCTTACCGGGTCGAAATTCGATTTCAAGTGATGGAAACAGGCCACGCGTAATTTTACGCGAATAAATTCCAAGCTTGCAATTCCGCGCAATGGACCTAAACCGTTACGAAAACACGACTTGGCAGATGTGATTGCGGACTTGCGCAGAAAGCTTCTAATTCAGAAAAATGCCGTGCGAGGCAAAGAAACTCGACCACTGACGGATCAGAAAATACGGCTTGACTCAATCAACTTTTGCCGAGCCAAATTCACACTTGCGGTTTCGCGCTGCCGACGAGAAAAGAGAAAAGTCGGGGCGATCCACCGCGGCGACGGCCTCCGGCGCTAAGCAAATAAGACATCGAAAAAAAGTCGGGGCGACATGATTCGAACATGCGGCCTCCTGCTCCCAAAGCAGGCGCTCTAGCCAGGCTGAGCTACGCCCCGATTGATCTACGAATTATCTTGATTCGAACTTGTGACCTGTCGCCGAGGCGACCGCTCTAGCCTCGCCTGAGCTACGCCCCGATTGAAACCTCAGAATTCTTAGCCGGGCCGCAACGCGGTCCGGCCATAATAATCAAACATAACCCGGAGGGGCGTTGCCCTCCGACTAGGTGGATATTAGCCGTGAAGGGACAGGTCGGCAATCCGTTAGTGAAAATCCGTACACTAACCGACTTCGCGGAAGATGTCGTCTGATCCGGTGAGGATCCCTTTAATCCGGTCGAATTCCTCGAGGCTGCCGAAGTGGATCGTGATCTTTCCCTTCCCTTTGGCAGACTGCCGGAGGTCGACTTTGGTTCCCAGTGCCAGCCGCAATTGGTCTTCCAATTGCGACAGGTGCTCACTTTTGGACACCGGGGCGGGCTGCGAAGTTCCCTCGCCTGAGTAGACTTTCAGCGGTTCGCCGTCGGTACGTTGGATGTGCTCTTGAACCAACTGTTCGGTGACACGCACCGAGAGCGATTCGGCGGCGATCCGTTTGGCAAACGCTTTTTGCTCTTCCTCGTCGCCCAGCGGCAATAACGCGCGGGCATGGCCTTGTGAAATTTCACCGGC
>JBGTEU010000021.1:0-8226 GCA_041747595.1 Bythopirellula sp. | reverse complement strand
GAGGAACTCGGCGTGACCAAGGAACGCATCCGGCAGATCGAAGCGCGGGCCCTCACGAAATTGCGTCAGGCCGTGCAAGAAGAAAAAATCGCGCTCGAGATTTAAACCTTCTCCCCCTCCCTTCCAGGGAGGGGCTAGGGGAGGGTTGGGTGCGCTCGAAACCTTAACGAACGCCGCGGAGAGCAATCTCCGCGGCGTTTTTTTGTCATGTCATCCCGAGGGGAGTGGTACGACCCGAGGGATCTGGCCAACATCAGAGCGCCGGGTTATCTCTCGTGAAAACGTGACGCCGCGTGTTGCCAGCCTTCGACTATATTGTCCCAATTTTGAGAGGGCACTGTCGCTATTTATGTTGCTGCTGCAAAGCTTCCCAGTAGCCAGATACTAACTCGCTAAGCATTCCAAGCATCTCGTATGTCGCTGTCGCCAAAAATGTCGGTAATACCACAGCGACGATAACCTTCCCGTGGCTGTTAGTTGGCCAAATGCCTCGCGAGGATTATTGCTCAATTCTCTGAAGCCAACGCCCGGCTTGCGGCAGAATACTTGAGCGCCCAGACCGAACGCTATGCAAAGCATGTAAATTGCGAGTGTTGTTGGGTCAAAAGCCATTATTAGGCAACACGCTCCAACAGTTCCAAAACCGTCCATTGCTTGTCAGCAATCCCAGCGGCCTGGGCTGGTGTCATTTTAATGGTTTCATGCTTCCGGCACCAATTGTAAAAGCAAAAGTAAATTGCCTGCATTGCGGGTGGCTCAGAAAACTTGTTGTCTGGGTGCCACAGGCATAAGAGGCCGGGGAGAGTCGGGTGTTTCGGACCTCAGGGTGGCGGTGGCGTACTTTTTGGGTATCGCTTCGCTCGCTAAGGTTCACGGCGCGGCTAAACGGATTAGTGATTGCTTGATTGGCGCTTGCGCTAGAATGACGGATTTCAAGAATCGATTTGCAGAGTCAGGGTGATCGGTTAAGTTGTGGCTATGTTTCTTCCCAGTCGCGAAGTTGCGGTTGTGCCGCAGGCCAAGATTACCGAGTATTTGCTGTCGGATTTTCATCCCGACGGGCGGCATAAGGCTCAATTCTTTAAGGCGTTCGGATACTCTCTGGACGATTGGCAAAGCCTTGAACGTACTTTGCGACAGCATGTTTTGGATTATGAAGTGGCCAAGATCGAGAAATCTCCGTTTGGCACGAGATACGTAGTAGAGGGTATAATAAAAGCACCCGATGGGAGATCGCCTGCGGTGCGGTCCGTCTGGTTTATAAGGAATGGCGAAGATGTTCCTCAGTTTGTCACAGCGTATCCCTTAGGGACTCAAAGATCATGATTAAAGAATTAAATCAGGTAGTTTTGACCGTTGATCTTCCCGGTCATGGATTGCTGCGAGGCGACATCGGCACGGTCGTGATGCTGCATGGCAAGGAAGGGTATGAGGTGGAGTTCGTCGCCCTGGATGGAGAAACAATCGCGGTGACGTCGTTGTCTCTCAATCAGGTGCGGCCGATCGGTCAGCGTGAAATTGCCCAAGCGCGGGCGATTGAAGTTGCTTCTTGAGTAGCCGCGAGTGGGCGCTTCTCACGGGGCGCCGCGTCCATATCTGCAGCCGCCACCCACGCTGCGTGTCGGTGCCCGCACCGGCCGCTCGCCTGTTTTTCCGCCGCAAGATGCGACGCGCTTTCCTTCGCGCCAAGCTGCTCCGCACCAAGATCGTGCGGCTATTTAAATCTTATCTCGCGAAAATTTCCTCCGCGGCTTCGATCACGGGGACGACCACGATGCCCCCTTCGGTGATGGTGAATCCTCGGCGGAGATCTTGCTCGTGATCGACGCCGATCTGGGCGCCGTCGGGAATCGCGACGTATTTGTCGACAATCGCGTTGCGCACGATGGCCTTTTTGCCGACTCGGACCCCGCGGAACAGGATCGAGCCCGAGACTTCCGCAAGTTCTTCGACGCGAACCCGCGGGCCGAGGATGCTGCGGCTCACTCGACCGCCGGAGATGATCGAGCCCGTCGACACAATGCTGTCGAGGGCCGTGCCGCGGCGGCCGGTCTCTTCGTCGAAAACAAACTTGGGGGGCGGCAGATTCGGCTGGTCGGTCCGCACGGGCCAATGGTAATCGTAAAGATTCAGCAGCGGCTCGACGTCGCACAGTTCCAAGTTGGATTGATAATAGGCGTCGAGCGTCCCCACGTCCCGCCAGTAGCAATCGGCCTTCGAGTTTTCGTCGATAAACGGATACGCCATCAGCCGATGCGAATTGATAAGCGATGGAATAATGTTGCGGCCAAAGTCGTGGGCGCTGTTCTGCAGCGTGGCGTCCTGGCAGAGTTGGTCGAACAAGAAATGCGCGTTGAACACATAAATGCCCATCGACGCGAGGCAAGTCTTGTCGTCGCCCGGCATGGTTTTGGGATTGGCCGGTTTTTCTTCGAAACCCACCAGGCGATTGTTGGCGTCGGTTTGCATGACGCCGAAGGAAGTGGCATCCTCTTTGCTGACCCGCAACGCGGCAATCGTGAGGTCGGCGTTGTTGGCTTTGTGGAAGTCGACCATCTTGCCGTAATCCATCTTGTAGATGTGATCGCCGGCAAGGATCACGACGTGCTCGGGGCGTTCTTTTTCGAGCGTGTAGATGTTTTGATAAACGGCGTCGGCGGTCCCTTGATACCACTGCTCGTCGATGCGTTGCTGCGGGGGGACGATGTCGATGAACTCGCCGAGCTCGCGGCTGAGCAAGTGCCGCCAACCGGTGGCAAGGTGGCGGTCGAGGCTCATCGCCTTGTACTGGGTGAGCACCAGGATGCGACGGATTCCGCTGTTGATGCAATTGGAAAGCGTGAAGTCGATAATCCGATAAATGCCGCCGAAGGGGACGGCTGGCTTGGCGCGTTCGCGGGTTAAGGGCTCGAGGCGCGTTCCTTTGCCCCCCGCGAGAACAACGGCCAAGACATCTTTCATCACGATGTGTTCCTCCCTGAAGAAAACGACGCACGCGCCGTTTGTGTGATCCCGGAGAGCCTTGCTCTCCGGCTGGGTTCCCCTCGTCGAGTAGAAGTGTGATTCTAGTGTTTTGAGCGATTGGGGCAAAGCTCGCTCGGTGAGCAAAACGACATGCGAAATTCGCGGAGAATTCGTGAAACCTACACGAAATCGCAACGATTGGCGGGTACAGTCTTGGCAAGCTTGCCGCCCACCAGGGCCAAGAGTTGCAATAGATGCCCAATCTTGCCCGCCCCACGTACTCTTGGCCCTGGTATTTTACTTCAGCCCGGAGAACCGAGCCCATGAAAGCCCGCCCCGATTATTTGCCAACACCGCGTGAAATCGCCCTGGAGTGCGCGGCAATTCGTCGCCAGTGGACCCCCGCCGAGCTGCGGCGCCGCACGGTGGGATATGCCCTGCAACTCGAGCAAACGATGTGGTTCCCGCCGACGATCAACACCGCTTCATGCACGGCGCGGGTGCGGCGGATTGTTTGCGAGCAGTCGGCGTGAGACCGGCGATCAAGTCTGATCGCGGCTTACTAGACTTGCGTTCGCAATAGCCCCGCGAGGTTTTCGAGGAGCTTCTCGGACCAGGGGCGATTTTGCCAATCTTCGAGGGTGACGCGCCGAGAGAGTTGTTTGTCTTGCTCGAAAACTTGGGCCTGTTCCGCCGCGAATTCTTGATCCAGGACGTTGAGATTTGCTTCGTCGTTGAGCCGGAACGAGCGATTGTCGAAATTCGCCGAGCCGACCGACACCCAACAATCGTCGATCACCATGATTTTGCAGTGATACATGGTGGGTTGGTACTCGTGTATGGCGATTCCCGCCGCGAGCAGTGGCCCCCATTGCGAACGCGACGCCCGCCGCGTGAGACGCGTATCAATGATGGGACCGGGGACAATGATCTCCACGCGTACTCCACGACGACTCGCGGCGATTAACTCCGCGATGGTGCGATCGTCGGGGACAAAATACGAATTGGCGATCAAGATCCTCTGTCGCGCCGCGGCCAGGGAAAGCAAAAACATGAGCCGCGCGCTGTCGCCCCCTTCGCGCGGCGAGCTCTTGAACACTTGCGCCAAAGAGTTTCCCACTTCAGCAAGTTCGGGAAAATAATCGACGTGGTTCAGCACGCTGGGGACGGTCTTGAGCCAATTGTCGGTGAACGCAGCTTGTAGATGGGCCACCACCGGCCCTTCCACTTGATAGTGCGTTTCCCGCCAATGGTCGGGATCCTGCGCGTTGCCTGACCACTCGTCGCCGATCCCCACGCCACCGATGAAACCAATTTTACCGTCAACGACCAAGATCTTACGATGCGTTCGGCTATTCATCCGCGACAAGCTGTACCAACGCAAGGGTCGATAGCGCTCGACTTCGACCCCGGCCGCTTTGAGTTGTCTTATCAAGTGGGGATCCATGCTATTACTGCCGATCCAATCCAACAGGACATGGACGCGGACCCCAGCGCGGGCACGTTCCACCAAGGCATCGGCAAAATCTTGGCCCACGTGGCCGGCCAAGTAAATGTAAGTTTCAAACGTAATTGATTTTTTCGCGGAGCCGATCGCAGCGAGCATCGCGGGGAAAATTTGATCGCCGTTGTTAAGCGTTGTCACTTGGTTGCCCCCCACCAACGGAGGGCCCAACAAGTGGGCCATGCAGCGCTCGAAGGTCGGCTCGCTGACCGCCAATTCCGCCAGCTTGTAGTCGAGCTTGCGCTCAGGGGTGGCAAGATTGCGAAACACGATCGTGCAGAACAGGGTCACCGCCGCGGTCACAAGGATAATCAAGAAGGTGTTGAGCATAAGGAGGATGCGACCGTGCGATAGAGTTGGTTGTAGGCCTGGGCCATGGCAGTCAGTGAAAATTTTTCGGCAATCGCTTTCTTGCCCGCGGATGCAAATTTGGTGCGCAAATCGCCGCTCCGCATCAATTGATCGGTGTGCCGAGCCCAGATGGCTCGCTTCATGGGGGGGACAAGAAATCCGTTCACTTCCGCTTGGATCACGGCCCGATGCGCGGGGACGTCACTTGCCACCACGGGGAGACCGTGTGCCATGGCCCCAAGCATGGCGGGAGGAATCGACTTGCTCGCGGCGGGCTGCCAATAAATTTCTCCGTGGGCGAGCACGTCGTCGAGCAAGGCAGCTTGGGTCACAAACCGAACCGCGCCGGCATCGGAAACTTGGCGTGTGAAGCGTTCGAGCCGTGCGCGTTCGGGTCCTTCCCCGACGATCACCAAAAACGTGTGCTCGTGCAGGATGCGAACGAGTTCGAAACACCAAATCGCTTCGTCGACCGTTTGCCAGCGTTCCAGCGGACCCGCGATGGCGATGATGCGTGCTTCCGTGGGCAAGCCAAGATGGATGAGCAGCTCGCGACGCGTATGGACGGCGTCATCCGGCGGCGGAACACCCGGTGGGATCACGTGAATTTTTTCTTCCCCCTGCCCCGCGTCGACGAATTCCGCCCGAATCGCTTCGCGGTCGGCGACAATCGCATCCAGAACGTCGAGGCTCTTGTTGGGCCACCAGGGATTTTTTCGCTGCGGAACTTGGGCCAACGTGGCGACCAATCCCGCTGAGGGCAGGATTCGCCGCACGAGAATGGCGGCATTCGTGGCCCGCTTCCCCCACAAGTGTACGATCTCGGGCTGAAGCTGACGGAGCGTTTGCGTAAGTTGCCGCGCGGCGAAGGGATCGTAACCCCAGCGCTGGCGGATCACCTGGCAGACGGCACCGGTGCTTTCCAGCGCCCGCCTTGATTCGGCATTCGCGGAAAATGCGATCACCGTCACCGCATTACCGGCAGCGGATTGGCTCCGCGCGAGTTCGCGCACGTTGTGCGAGGCATCGAACTGGCCGAGCGCGCCGATGATGTGGACAATTTTTTGTGGTTCGGCCATGGCATTCAATCACGGGGGAAGTTGTTATTGTAGTGCAAGGCCCGGGGTGTAGAAACTCGCCGAACTCGTCTCAATCACCCCGGGCTAAATGTTATGTTGGGGTTACCATAACTCCTGGAGTACTAATCACGTGCCGACTCCTGCTGAACAATGGACTGAAATCACCGTCGCTGGGCACACCTGCCGGGTGTTCGAGCCGACCCATCCTTCGCCGCACGGTTATACGGTGCTCTATCTGCATGGGAGCCGCGTGGAAAACCTCGCCGACCATCCGCGGATCACACAGCAACTGGAGAAACACGGCTTGCGGGCAATCGCACCGGTGACGGGGGTCACGTGGTGGTCTGACCGCATCGCGGTGGAATTTGATCCGGCGATCACGGTCGAAAAATATCTGCTGCTGCACGTGCTGCCGTACATCGCCGAGCGCTGGCAATGCACGCCGCCGCGGATCGCGCTGATGGGCCTAAGCATGGGGGGGCAAGGTGCGTTGCGGATTTCGTACAAACACCCGAACACGTTTCCCATCGTGGCCGCGGTGTTCCCGGCGATTGATTTTCAAAAGCGAATCGAAGAGGGAGACGCCACGCTGTCGCGCATGTACCGCGATGCCGAGGATGGCCGCCAAGATACTGCCACCTTGCACATCCACCCGCTCAACTGGCCGCGCAATCAATGGTTCTGCTGCGATCCCGACGATGTGCGGTGGTGGGAGTCGGCCGACCGACTGCGGATGAAATTGTATTCACTCGGCGTACCGTTTGAATGCGATTTGGAAACCCGCGCTGGGGGGCACACATGGAAGTACTTCGCACGGATGGCCGACCCGGCATTCGCATTTATCATGGAGCGATTGGAACGCGAGCGATTGCGAGTGTGATTGCCGCTTGCGGCTTAGCGGCAGTCGATGTTTTTATGCGCTAAGCCGCAAGCGGCTATTGCGCGGGGAAACTGTTGATTTGGCCGCGGCCGACGCCAGTAGCTTTCCATTCGTCGGTGGACTGATAGTACTCGAGGCTGTTGAACGATTGCTCGTCGAGCGGGCCACCCGGGTATTTTTGCCGCGAGAGCACGGCGGGGCGGACGCCATCCCCTTCTAACACAAACTTGGATTTCTGCTGGTCGAATTTCGCCCGATGCGCCCGGGCGGTAAATATCCCCTCCTTGCCGGCCGAGCCTTCGATAATCACATTGCCCTCGGCCAGCAGTTCGGCCGCGCCATAGCGGGACTCGGGATTCAAGCGGGCGGTCGGGCTTTGGGCCACTTGCAGAGTTTGGCTTTCAATATAAATCGTATCGAGACCCAGCGAGCCCTGCGGAATGATGGGCAGCGTTTGTTCCCAGGCATCGACCGGCCCGTAGACGGCGTGAACGTTCCCCAACACGGCGACGTGGCGATCGCGCTCGAGCAAACTCCCCTTCACGCCGCGGTTGAATTCGATTCGCAGGTATCGCAGTCGTTGCTCGGGCCGCGCCGCCGCGACCGGCGTGAAATTGGCGTCGGGGGTCACGTCCACAAACGGCGTTGGTCCAGCCGTAGTCGTCGTCGTGGCAAGGTGAACCGACTCCAGGTAACCAGGGCCAACCCCTTCGATGTTGCCCGTGATTTGATTCGCCAAAATCGAATGGAGTTCTAATTTGTGGACGGAAGTCGTTCCGACGGCATCCCGCTGCACGAACTGCGCGGCGACTCCTTCCCAACATTCGAGCTGCGCGAGTTGGGTCTCGTTGCCCTGGGTCGCGCCATCGAATTGAATCGGTTGCGAAAGCACGGCGACCAAGCGATTGGTATTGAGTTGTCCCGCGGAAGTGCGGGCGATGACGTCGCGCTTAAAGGTGATGCGGTCGTTTTCCAGGTTCATTCCCCCTTGCCAGGTGATTTTCAAAAGCTCGGGCTCGGGGAGCGGATTGCCGGCGAGATCGCGATTCATGGGGATTTCCAATTGGCCCGGCGAGTTGATCATCGCCCCGCTCGTGCCACGATTCATTTGCAGTTCGACCGCTTGAATCGTCATCCCTTGGGCCGTGATCGTGGCGGGGGTGCCCTTTAGGGCAATTTCCGCCGCGGGGGTGTCGGCCTTGCGAACCGTAAGTTCCTTGCCACGAACCACCAACGGGTGCGGCCCCGCGCCGCCGACGGCGGCTTCACGAAACAATAAATCGCCGCGGACGTCGAGCGACCGCACAGCCGCGAAGCCATCGCGAAACGCGATTTCCACGGCGAGCGATTCGCCGTTGATGTTGTACGATCGTCCGCCGGCGCCCCCGCCCCCCAGAAGCGAAGAATTTCCCGACGCTGCCCCGCCGCCCGACGCGCTGCCGAGCACC
>JBGTEU010000020.1:0-7076 GCA_041747595.1 Bythopirellula sp. | reverse complement strand
CGGGAACTTGCACGCGAACCTGATTGTCGCCTTGATCCGCTCCTGCGGCTAAGAGAAATCACAAAACAATCTCTGCATCGCATCAAGTTATCCGCAGTGGCAACGATCGCAGCCGCACCCCGATCGCGTCGTAGACGGCGTTGGCAATCGCGGGGGCGAGGGCGATGATCGGAGTCTCGCCGGCACCGACCGACGAGAGATCGGGCCGATCCACGAGCACGATATCCAACTCCGGCACGTCGGCCAGCCTCGGCACGCCGTATTGCGAGAAACTGGCGTTCGTGACTTTGCCGTTCTGAAATTTTATTTCTTCCGTGAGCGCCCCGCCAAGCCCCATGACGATGCAGCCTTCGACCTGAGATCGCAGATTGTCGGGATTTTGAATCGCACCGCAATCGAAAGCCTGCGTTACGTTCAGCACTTTAATCTGATTGTCGATGACCTCCACTTCGACACAGGCCGCGACGAAGGAACCTTTCTCGGTGCCGCAGGCTAAGCCAATGCCTCGGTTATCGTAGGCTTGAGTCGATGGGACGTCCTTCCAGTGAAACTTCTCAGTCGCGGCAATCAACACGTTTTTCAACCGGCCTGTTTTCAAATGATTTAGTCGAAACTCCAGCGGACCCACGCCAACCTTTTCCGCCATTTCATCCATCGCCGATTCACGTGCGAACGTATTAGCAGTCGAGGCGAGTGCCCGATAGGAACCCTGTCGCAAGGGCGAATCGGTGGGCAGGAATCGAGTTTGACCGTTCGGTATCTCGTACGGAGTGTCGATAGCAGAACCACCTGAATTGTAATTGGTAAAAAACCAACTAATGAGATCGTCGCCCGAGACAGACGCTTTCACTTCGATCAACCCCGCGGGACGGAAGTAGGCCCAAGTAAACTCTTCCTCGCGAGTCCAACGCAACGACACGGGATTGCCAGCGGCTTTGGCCAGTCGCGCCGCTTCGATCGCCACTTCGCCCGAATGCTTTCCGCCAAAACCGCCGCCCGTGTCGGGTACGATTACGCGAACTTGATCTTCGTTCAAGCGAAACACCTGCCGCAGTTCACCGACCACTCGTCCTGGCTGCTGTGTGCCGGCCCAAACGGTAACTTTGCCTTCTTCCCATTGAGCTACTGCGGCACGCGGTTCCATGGGGGCATGTTGGATGTAAGGAATGGTATAAGCGACTTCGAGGTGCTTAACGTTGTGGGATTCGCGGAATATCGCTCCAATTCCTTTGAAGTCTCCCCACTCCTTGACCTGAGGTCGGCCCCAACCGGACCCCGACAGAGCTGCCGTCTTTTTCAGATGTTCGAAAAGCTCGTCACTAGAAATCTGCGGCTTTTCTTCCCACTTGGCCGTGGCCGCGATTGCTTCGAGGGCATGCCTGGCTTGCCAAGAGCTCGCCGCGACGCAGCCGACGAAATCGCCGTCGCGGACCACGATCACCCCTTCCATCGCTTCCGCGGGAGCCAAGTCGACCGACACCAACTTCGCCTTGAACGACGGCGGGTTGAGCACCTTGCCGTATTGCATCCCAGGAAGTTGAATGTCGCTCGGATATTTGTGCTGGCCCGTGACCACCTCCCGGCCCGCGGTTTTGTTCGCCGATTTGCCGAGCACTTTCCAGTCGGAGTGTTTGCTGATTTCGCCCGTCGCGGGGGCTTCGGAGAGTTTGGCTGCAAAACCTTCCTCGCCAATCAACTCGGCAAGCGTTAATCTCTTTCCGCTCGCCGAATCGGAATAAACCCCTTCAGCAATCGTGAGATTTTCTTGCGCGATTCCCAAACGCTCGGCGGCTTGCTCCGCTAGAAATTCACGCAGCGCTGCCGCACCGCGGCGCACGCTCGGCACCGTCGCGGGTGTCGTGCGACTTCCGGCCGTACCGCCGTCGTCGGGGCACAACTGGGTGTCGGCCATCACGAGTTGAATCTTGTCGAGCGGCAAACGCAATTCCTCGGCTGCCGCTTGCGTGAGTTGGGTCCGCGAACCTTGCCCTACTTCCACTTTGCTGGTGAACACCGTCACCGTGCCGTCGGGATCAAGTTGAAATCGCTGCGACAGTTTGGCGTCCCCACCCCCGCCGCGTCGACCACCGCGCTGCCCATGAGCCACATCAATGCTGACGACGACGGCCAATCCCGCACCGATCACCTGCACGAACTCCCGCCGATTCGCCGTAAAGTGATGCACCGGCGCCGCGCGGAGCTCGTAACGCTCCACTTCCCAAGGCCCATCGTGTTCAGTAGATTTCGTCATGACTGATTCGCCACCTGTTCCACCGCGGCGAGAATCTTGGTGTAGCTGCAGCACCGACAAATATTACCCGTCATCCCCTCGATAATCTCAGCCCTCGTCGCTTGCGGTTTCGCTCGCAACAGCGCAACCGCCGTAAGAATTTGCCCCGGCACACAGTAACCACACTGCATTGCTTGCTTGTCGAGAAACGCCTGTTGCACGGCGTGCAATTCATCACCCGCAGCCAAGCCTTCGATGGTCGTGATCTCCGCATCGGCAACATCGCCGACGGTGGTAATGCAAGAGTGAATCGCATCGTCGCCCATCAGCACCGTGCAAGCGCCACATTCCCCCTCGCCGCAACCGTACTTCGTGCCGGTGAGGTGCAGTTCCTCGCGCAGAACATCCAAGAGCGGCCGCTCCCCGTCGGTGGCCACGCTGACCGGTTTCCCGTTCACTTGAAAAGAAATCGTTTGCTGCACGAGTGCCTCGCAGAAAAGAGACTCGGCTCGAGAAGAACGCCGCTGGCCGTCAGTGTACCACGTTCGCGGCGCGAGAAAAGCCACGACGCCGCCGATAACCGTCGTTGCGTGACTCAGATCAAGGCGAATGTGCTTGCCGCCATTGCGATCTCGCGATAGCTCAGATTCGATTGCCAGGCAAACTCAGTGGTATCCCAACGGCCGGTGAGTTTGTGGGTCATCTTGGCTTTGTCCTTAAGCACTCGCATATCGTACATCCGCTCCAGGCATTCCCGCATGATTTGCGTCATCTCGTCGACTCGCATCAAACGAGGTTCCATCACCACTTCGGTCAGATTGTAGCGGTCCCAGTCTTCCGGAAAATTCGTGTACAACAGCCGGCCCTCGCGTTCCATCTGGTGATAAAGCCGCGTCCCGGGGAGCGGGGTCATCGCTGTCGTTTGCATCACGTCGACTTCGCTGTTGATGATGTACTCGGCCCGGCGGCGGAGCTTGTCGGGCGTGTCGCTATCCATGCCAAACACGAAGGCCCCCAAAACGGCGATCCCCGCGGCGTGAATCCGGTCAAAGACTTGCGAATAAGACCCGGCTCCCCGCTTGACGTTCAAACGCTTATTCACCGATTCCAGCGCGTCGCCATCCTCTGCTTCAATCCCCAGAAAAATCATCCGGCACCCGGCCCGACTCGCCCATTCCAAAATCTCCGGGTCATCAGCTACGTTGAGCGACGCCTGACAGAACCAATTCTTATTGATGCCCCGCTCAACCATCCCCTGAAAGATTTCCAGCGTCTGCTCGCGATCGTGCGTACCATAGCCGATCAGATTGTCGTCGACAAAGAACAGCAGCTCCTGCGGAATGGTTTCCAACTCATCCAACACGGTGCTGGGAGTACGCCGACGGTAGCGCCGGCCGTTAAACGCCGTGACCGAGCAGAAATCGCAATCAAGCGGGCAGCCACGCGACGTTTGGATCGAGGCAAAGCGATAATCGGAATGAAACAGCTCGCGACGGGCGCGGGGGCCCCGTGCTTCCGGGTCCATCGTGCCGCGATACATCTGGCAGAGCCTTCCGGCGTGTAAATCGGCGAGCACGTCCTGCCATACGGTTTCGGCCTCACCCGCGACGACCGCATCGACAAACTGCAATGCTTCCTTGGGACACATCGATGCATGAATTCCCCCCATCACCGTGGGAATCCCTGCATCTCGGTATTGTGCCGCGATTTCATAACCGCGATTGACCGACGATGTAAACGCCGTGATCCCCACCAAATCGGCATCTTGAAAAACGAAGGTCTCGTGATTTTCGTCGATTATCGCGACATCCCATTCTGGCGGCGTCAGCGCCGCGATGATCCCCAAATTCAAAGGGGGAAAGCGAGAAGAGACCCGCGCCGTGAAACCGGTGCGGTGTTGGTTGATAGGGTTAACGAGCAACAATCGCGGCATGATACGGCCCTCGTGGCTGGGCAATGAAGTGCCGGACATGGTAAGCAAGTTCCGTTCCAACGAAAAAAACCAGGAAGACTCATGAGGACCACAGGTCGACTGTGCGATCCCGCACGCATCACGTCGTTTGCGACGCGTCAAAAGTCGGCTACATTCGCGTTAGCCGGCAGTGTCCCACTGCCGAGTCAACGGCATCGGGACGATACCGGCTAACACTTGGAGGAGCACCTTTGCTACGCATATTTATAATCTTGATAATGAGCCTACACGCCAGCGCCCAAGCCTTTGCCCAGTCCGATTGGCAAACGGTTGGTGTCACCGACAAGCTACCGGTTTTCTATGAACCGTTGCGCGAACGGCTTGACTTTCCTCTTGCTTGGCCGAAACAGCAGGACCTCTCGTTTGGCGCTTGGCGAGAACAGGCCCGTGAGAAAGTGTGTGCAAGTTGGCTGTCGAAACTCTCCACGGCCCCTTTTGCCCCCGCTATCGTGGAGAGCAAAAAATTCGACGGCTACACATCTCACAAGATCGCCTTCAACATTTCCGCTGATAGCCGCGTGCTGGCTTATCTTCTTGTCCCCGATGGCAACGGCCCGTTCCCCGCGGTATTGTTGCTCCACGACCACGGGGCCGAGTTTCGCATCGGCAAGGAGAAAATGGTGCGTCCTTGGGATGACACGCCCGAGAAACTTGTCCTAGCCGATGAGTGGGTCGCCAAATCTTTGGGGGGACGGTTCATCGGCGAGGAGCTCGCCCGGCGGGGTTACGTGTGTCTTGCTACCGATGCCCTCAATTGGTCGGACCGTGGCGGCGGGGGTTATGAAAATCAGCAGGCCCTCGCTTCGAATCTCATGCAATTGGGGATCAGCTACGCGGGGCTGATCTGGCAGGAAGATTTACAGGCCGCCAGATTTCTCGCCACGCGGCCGGAAGTCGACAACAAGCACATCGCAGCCATCGGTTTTTCAATGGGCTCAAATCGAGCCTGGCAAGTGGCGGCAATCTCCGATCACGTCGCGGCGGGAGTCTGTATCTGCTCAATGGCAAGTCTGCCGGAGCTGATGGCCCCCGGCATCAACATCACGCAGGGTCAATCGTCGTTCACGATGCTGAATCCTGGGTTGTCGCTATGGCTCGACGTTCCCGACGTGGCGAGCATCGCCTGCCCCAAGTCGATGCTGTTTTACAATGGCAGGCAGGACAAAATCTATCCGGTTAGCGCCGTCGAAACGGCCTACCAGAAAATGCGCGGCGTGTGGGAATCACAGGACGCCCTCAACAAGTTGGAAACCAAACTGTGGGACGTGCCGCACGTGTTTAATGTGGAGATGCAGGAAGAAGCGTTCGCGTGGCTCGCACGGCACATCGAGAAACAACCCTAGCCGAAGCGCAATTCCCTTACTCAGAGTGAGTTTTCTCAAAGAGCGGTTTGAACTATACTTCATTGAGGACACCCCAACCACGTTTGAATCGGCCGAGGCTAAGATGTCATCACTTCCAACTGTGAACGCACATTTCGATGGTACGGCAATTGTGCCTGATGAACCTTTGCCCCTCTTGCCGGGTGAGATAGTGCGAGTGACAATCGAGCGCCTGCAGGCTGTCGACCTCTCGCCTCAACGCCGTCAAGCCGGCAGCGCGCGGGGTCAGGTTTGGATCGCTCCTGATTTTGATACGCTTCTATCGGAATTCGAGGATGACAAGTGACCCGTCTCCTGCTGCTCGATACGCAGGCCTTTCTATGGTTTACGATGGATGACCCGTCGCTCTCCCTCGTCGCCCGTGATGCCATCGAGGACGCCGAATCGGTCGTCCGGGTTAGCTGGGCCACCGCCTGGGAAATGGGCATCAAATATCACCGTGGCTTATTGAAGCTGCCGGAGGAACCACGAGTGTTTTTTGAGAAACACGTGGCGCTCAATCGGTTCGAGGAAGCTCCGATTGTGCTGGACACGATCCTCGCCTCGACGGAGTTGCCCTGGCACCATCGTGACCCGTTTGACCGCATCCTTGTCGCGGAAGCATTGCGCAAGTCGCTGGAGATCGTCTCCTCCGACCCGTCGATGGACTCTTACGGCGCACGGCGCATCTGGTAGCCAACTGCGGATGGCTGCCACTTTACTCTACCAACTCCCCCACCAGCGGTGTCGCAACCGCCGCTTGAACGGAATTGAGTCGCTCCTTATCCGGCTCACCGTTGAAAACGTAAAAACGGTACTGCGACAGGTAGGACTTCTCCGGCGTGATGTCAAACTCTCCTAGCACCATGGGCGACCAACAAAAATAGGGCATGTCGGGATGCAACCGCACCGGTTGGGGGTAGCGGTAATTGGTGGGAAATTCCACGCCGGCAATCGTGTAATCCTTTCCCTCCACTAGGCCGGTGATCGCCGTCCAGAGTGGCCGCGTGTGATTGCCGCTTTCGCGGTCTTTCCCTTCGCTGGTGAGGAACTCCGCCTTGCCGAACGACCAGCCGCGCGCGCCACGAAAAGCCATTCCGCCGTAGTGATACTCTTTGAGATGCAGCGGCTTGTCGGTCGCGCAGGTGATCGTCGACTCGACGTCGATCACAAACGGATCGGCGGAATTGAAGACGCGAACCCGCCAATTTTCGTTGAGCACCGGTTGAGTTTCTTTGTTCGTAATTTGCGAATGTCGCAAATGCACAACGAGCTCCGCGAAGACGGGGCCGTTGAACGTGCCCAAGACATCCACATGCTCGATGACACCTTGATTCTTCATCGAGTTCCAGAAGTCCACCACCTCGCCGTCGAACATCGATTCAACCCAGGCCAACATGATTCCATGTTGATGGGGATGCTCGGGAGGAAAGTCGTCGCTCACCACCGCGCCGTCGGGTGCGTAAACGGGATGAATGAAACCGCTCCGCCGACACGCATCAAATCCCTCGAC
>JBGTEU010000019.1:0-2212 GCA_041747595.1 Bythopirellula sp. | reverse complement strand
TTGTCGCTCGCCGATTTGCCAAGAATCGCATAAGTGGCGGCAATCAAAAGATTGCTCGCAATCAGCGTTGGAAAAAACACGGCCCACTTCATTTGTAGCGTCCCCACCAGCAGCACCGCGGCTTCGGCCAGCACGGGAAGTGGTCGGGTTACAAGCACCAGCCACGTGCCGTGGGTGTTGGCGGAAGTCTCGAGATCACTGAGCTGCCGTGGATCGGCAAATCGCTCGGCAAGGGGTCGACCCCATTGTCGCGCGAGGGCGAAGGCGATGGTACCACCCAGGGTCATGCCGAGTGTCGAAGCAAGCGTGCCGGCGACGATGCCGAGTTGGCTCCCGGCGAACGTGCTGATGGGCCCCGATGGTACCGGCAGAAACACGTCGGTCGCCAGAATGGCCACCACTGCGACGAACAGCGTGCCGGGCGCCGGGGGCGAGTTCTGCCAACGCTCGGCGAGCTCCGCGAAGCTCTCGCCGCTGAAGGCCAACAGCACCAACGGCAGAACTAGCACAAGCGCCACGAGCAGCAGGGGTTTGGCAAGCGGATTTGTCATTGTGCCCAGAGTCGAGTGAACATGATTTTTGAATGTGGTCGATTGATTGTAAGTGCAACGGACATTGTTCCAAACCCTGTTGCGACCCACGTTATTTGCAACGAGGGGCGATTAACAAGTGCGATTGTTCCGGGGAGTGTGGTGGTATGGTCGAGTCAGGCGGCAGCGAGCGTCTCACCGCGTTTGTCAGCATGGTGGTGGCCGTGGCCATTTTGGCCGCGGGAGTGACCGCGCATCAAAGCAGCAAGGTGACCGACGTCAATCAATGGGAGTCCGATTTGCGATTCCAGTTTGAGAAGGCCTTTCGCCACGACACCCGGCAAGGTGAGAAACGCTTGGCCCAACTCGACCAAGTGATGGCCGATTGGCGGGGCTCAACGCAAAGCGACGACGATCGGCAATTGCTGCTCGCGTGGTTCCAGGAAGCGGGGGCCCGTTCGCTGCCGGGGACTTTGGCCCCTCTGCCCGAGAGGCCCCAATTCTCGCGGGTGCAACCTCCCACGGAGCACCAAGTGCAAAAGGTGCCGGTGCCCGCGGGAGCCGGCGAAACTTCCGCGGCGGAGTTGGGGAATTCACGCAAATCAAGACCTAAATCCCTTACCGCCGGATCGGGCGCCCCCATTACGCCCACCCCGGTTGATCCGCTGGAAGAAGAAATCGTGGCGCTCCGCCAGCCGCAAACAGTCGCATTGGACTTGCCGCCCCAGTCGGCGGCAAGGAAGTTCGAAGTCGCGCCGCGGCCCAACATGCGCGAACCCAAGCTGATCGAAGAGGATTGGCTCGCCTCGGTCCCCTCGGAGTCAACGAAGGAAACAACGAGAGTTGCTGAACCGGTGGGCGTGAATCTCACGGAGCTTGCCGCGCGGATTGCCGGTTATCACGATGCTTTGGACGACGTGGAAACGGCACTTTTGCGAATGGAGACGGCGAGCTTGGACGTGGTCTCTGCCCAAATCAATCACCTCGATACGATGACCAGGGATTATGGTTTCCTGCGGCTCTATTACGAGTCGCTCAACGACGTGGAACGCCAAGCCGTGTTGGCGCCCCGATCGATGAAAGCGGCGCTTGCCGAAGTGGAACGGCAACTCGCGCGCTGCGAAGAAGTGCTCGATGGTGATTTTCTCGGCTCCTTCGACAGCGCCGCCAAGGAAGAATTCGCGGCCTTGCGAATGAAGCTCGCTGTTATCGGTGAACGCGTGGAGCGGTAGCAGCCAGCCCGGCAATCCGTTGTCACTGGCCTCTTTTCGCTCGTGCCTCAGACCTCATCTGGCCACCCGATTGGGGGTAAAATCAACGGGCGGCTTACGCCGGCCGCTCGCCTTTTTTATCAAGATTTGCCCGTTTAGTGCTCCGAGGTTATGCTGCTCACTACTCCCTTGACGCGAAGCAATCAGGCGGCGAACAGAGAAGTCGTGTCCTGGGCAAACAATCGACACTCGCTTGAAGTTGCTCAACGGCAATCCGTTGGACAACTTCTTAGACAAGAAATCCGTTGTGCAATCTTCAATTGTCGATGGCGTAGTGCAATTTCGCTGACTTACGAATTGATTTTCAAGTCGCGCGACGACCATAATATGGCATGAACCCTCCCGAACTGGATAAGCCATACGCGTTGGATGAAGCAACCATCCAGCGATTTCGCGTCGACGGTTTCGCGA
>JBGTEU010000018.1:0-2343 GCA_041747595.1 Bythopirellula sp. | reverse complement strand
ACCCATGAGGCGGGCCACTCGATGCACAGCTATTACTCGTCCAGCAATCAGCCGTTTCAGTATTACAACTACGTGATTTTCGTCGCCGAGGTGGCCAGCACTTTTAACGAGCAACTGCTGAGTCGGCATCTGATGGCCAATGCCGGTACGTCCGAGGAACGCGCTTATCTCATCAATCGCGACATCGACGCGATCCGTGGCACGATCATACGCCAAACGATGTTCGCCGAGTTCGAGAAAATCATCCACGCCCTGGCCGAGTCAGGCGAACCGCTCACGATCGAGTGCTTTAAGAACGAATACCACAAACTGCTGGAAGCCTACTTCGGCCCGGACTTCGTGCTCGACCCGCAGTTAAAGCTCGAATGCCTGCGAATCCCCCATTTCTATCGGGCTTTCTACGTCTACAAATACGCCACCGGCCTCTCCGCGGCAATCGCGCTCTCGGAACGCGTCCTCACCGGCGGCAAAGCGGAGCTCAACGACTATCTGTCGTTCCTCAAAGGAGGCTGCTCAAAGTTTCCACTCGAACTCTTGCGCGATGCGGGCGTCGACATGACCAAACCCACCCCGGTGAACACCGCGCTCGAGCGGTTTGAGGCGTTGGTGGAGGAGTTGGATGAGTTGCTCTAGGCGGCGAGCGGGGGACGTAAGTCCCCTGCAAAAGCGAAAGTAAAATTCACTCGCCCCGCGCATTGCCGACAAGCTGGCGAAAGATCGGTTGCAGCGATTTGTGCAGCTTCCGTGCAAATGAGCTGTTGAGATTGTGCGCAGCGATCAACTCGACCACGTCGGCAAAATCCTTGTGCATTCGACGAGCATTACCCTGGCCGCACGCGATTTTCGTTTCGATCAGTCGCGCTAGCGTCAACACCGGAAGCCCTTCAAGTTCAGTGACGACCTCGGCCTCGCCGGGGTCCGGCAAGCGAACTTCCGAGCCCGTGCCTGCCTTGTCGCCGGAAAGCAAGAACTGAAGGATGACTTTGGATTCTGACGCGAACTGTTCACTTTGAACGTCCCACTGCCAGCCTGCCGCAGTCATCGATTCACGAACCGCGGTGGCATCCTCGGCTCGAATCAATAGATCAACACCGATTGTGTTGCGCTGGTAGTCGTGGAGACAAACGGCCACGCCACCCACAATGGCATGGGGTAGATTCTTATCGGCTAAAATCGCATGCGAGTCCACCGCCGCTTGCCACAGCGTTTCGTTTCCTAGCATCGAATAGATACCTTTGGCAGTTAGCATGTTCTCGACTTTCGATAAGACGCACCATTGCGACGACATTCTATTGTAGCAAGCCACTCGGCCGCGCAAAAAGTGTGATTAACAAATGGGGTTTCCTGACGCTTTTGTTTGAAGGGACCACTTTGAAGGGACCACTATGAGGTAGTGGGTTCACCGTCGACTTGCCACTCCCAACCCACTCTCTTATTCGTCCGATTCGTGCCGATTCGTGGTTCCTCCCCCCAACTCCTCTCTTGGACTTTTCCCACCTCCCGTGGTAATCTGCTCCCTCGGGGACCAGGGAAGTGGCGTTGTCGCGCGGTTCTAATGAAGCCTGGGAGGCGTCGTGATGGAAGAGATCTTTCTGTTTTTCCTCGGTCTTGGCGCCTTGGCGGTCGTGTTCATCGTGCCGATCGTTAATTTCTTTCGACTCCGTTCGATTCAAGAGAATCAACAAACAGGATTTGATTCGCTGCGCCTCGAATTGGGTCGCCTGCAAAGAAAGCTCGCCGAACTCACGGCGGTCCCCGAGCCCGATAAGCCGCCCACTCCTTCGGTGGCCAAACCTACCGTCGCGACATCGCCCGCCGAACCCGTCGAGCCCAAACCGACTCCGCCTCCCGTGGCCGTTCCGCCGGTTTTGAAGTTGCCCGAGAGCGTGTTCCAAACCTCCGCGGCCGGCAGCGGCGAACCCTCCGCGACGCCCGCCGAACCCGTGCAGCCCAGGACGCCGCGACCGACGTTCGAACCGATCCCACCCCGCGAGCCGAGCCGCTTTGAAGTTGCCGCCAAGGAAACGCTCCACAAAATCTGGAATTGGATCATTGTTGGCGAAGAATATGTCCCCGAGGGGAAGTCTCTCGAATTTGCCATCGCCGGCCAATGGTTTCTGCGGATATCGGTTTTGCTGATTGTCGTCGGCGTTGGCTACTTCTTGAACTACTCCATCGAGCGCGGTTATCTGGGTCCGCAGGCTCGGGTCCTGGTGTCGACGATTGCCGGTCTGGGGCTGCTCATCGGCGGCACGCTTATACTGGGTAAAAAGTACCATGTCATGGGACAGGGTCTCATGGGGGCGGGCCTCGCCACGCTGTATTTCAGCGTGTTTGCCGCCG
>JBGTEU010000017.1:0-10102 GCA_041747595.1 Bythopirellula sp. | reverse complement strand
ATCGGTGAGTGCCACGTCGGCGAATGCGTTAAGAAAATCGCCAAAGTTTTCATCGATCGGGCGAGGAGCGTATTGTCCTCCGTCATCGGTTGCGTCGGCGTAAATACCTTCCACGTAAAATCGCAAGCCATCGGCAACCTTCCAATTCGTGTAGAGCCGCACACGGCTCAGCACAAAGTCGGTTTCGGTATCTTGAAATCGAGTGACGGCCGCATTGGGCACGCGGCCCATCCCCCGTTCGTGGTGATAGCGCTCGCGACTCTGCCCGCCGACATCGATCGTGCCCCAGTCTCCACCGCGCACGGGGAGAAGTTTCATGGCGTCTCCCAGACAAGCACCATCGTAGCCGGGGTCGTTCAGGTAGCTGAAATCGTTGTCGTAAAATACTCCCTTATGCGAGAGCGCACAGGGATCGGGTTGCTGGGCAAAGCTCGCCGCTGCCGACCAAGCGACAAATAGCGTTAGACAATAAAGCCCGCAGAGGCGAAACATCGAAGACACTCCCTTGTCATCGTCGCTACACGTCGGCAATCAGCCTGTCCAACTGATTAACTGGCAATGAAACCCTGCCAACTTAGTTGTCATCGACGCAAAACGTTTCAAGATCAACACTTCAGTCAGGATTCAAGGAACTCCGCGCCATTGGTAAGACCAGCAAAATTGCTTCACACGACAAACTTTCACCAAGTTCATGACCGTGCTTTGGAAATCCTTAAACTGCTAGCAATAATATAGGCTCACGATCACCAATAAGCTGAGAAATTGCCGATGGGCGCACCAGCATCGTCAACAACATGCTGAGCCAAACCCGCGACGATCTCGCGACCTAACCAGGAATGTCGCAGACCTAAGACCGCGCGAATTCGCAACTAGGAGCCAAGGCAATTTACAGCTAAGCAGTTATGCACCCACAACAAGAGACGTCAGTCGCTTTCAAGTTGCGGGCCCGAAAGTGGGAAGTGCGTGCCGCACATCTCCAACAACTGCAAACGGGTACCACTCAAACGCAACGCCATTGCAAGGGCTGCCTGCCGCATGAACTCGAGGCCAAAACTGGGGTGTTCGGTGCAAAATTTTGACAACTCGGCGCCATTGAAAACCATGGCCTTGACTGGAGTCAAGGTGCTGGCTGTATCAGAAAGCCGCGTTCTGCCCAGCAATGCCGACCATCCCACGAGATCTCCCTCGCCAACAATCGCAATTTGTCGACAACTCTGTTTCGGTTCGCAGATCCCCAAAGAGACTTGTCCACTTGTAATCACATACACGACTTCCGCGCGATCGTATTCCTCGAAGACCACCGTACGCGCCGGCAATTCGACTTCGCGGCAAATCTTGGCAACCTCCTCCAAGTCCCCTGCCTGCATGTTGCAGAAAAAGCGGCTCTTTTTCAACTTCGCTACCATGTCTTGAGCACTCATCGAACACCTCTATCGTTTACGGCTTTCCCAAATAACGATTGTTGTATCTGAAATGTCTAGTACTTACTCGCTCGCTAATAATTCAACTGCTTTCGCAGGAATGCGGTTACACGTTGTGGACTAATGATACCTAATACCTTTTGTTTTGCATCGGTCACGGGCACATGTCGAAAGCCATTCACGGCCATGACGGAAATCGCCGCGGCTGCCGAGTCCGATTCGTAGACGAAGACGGGGTCCTTTGTCATGACTTCACTAACCGGCCTATCCTTGAGTTGCTCAAATTCCAAAGCCACTTTGTCCAGCACGTCGCGATCCGAGAATATCCCCACCAGCCGTCCCTCGTCCTCGATCAACAGGCAAGCAACCTGTAAATTCGCTAGCTGGTCGACCGCATCCCGAATAGACGTGTTCGTCGATGTCACGGCAACCGGACGGTGTTGGATTGCAACGACGGTTTCTTCAGCGAGAGCTTTTTCCAGCACATTAGTATAAACCTTCGGGTCATAATTCTGCAAAGGATCTTGAAACTCTTCAGGCTGGGAGGAAATGTGATTGCTGGACATGATCATGCTCCTTCGCGTTCGACGGGATAAGGATTGCCACCAATACGCTGAACAATAACTTGCCCGGGAAAATGTTCCGCGACATATTCCATAAGCCCCTTCTGGCCGGTCAGGCCGACCAATTGGCCTTGTTCGTCGACGACGATGAGAAATCGCACATTTTGAGATTCCAAAGCCTCCAAAACTCGCGCAATGGGGTCGGTATCTCTTACCGATGGCCATTCCTTCTTAATGAATTTGGCTAAGGGTTCATTGACGACGCCAGGGTTTTCACTGAGCAGTTTCGTCAGGTCGGATTCAGGGAACAAACCCTGCGGCACCCTTCGGTCGTTAACAATAATTGCGCACCCGAGTTTTCTCTGACGCATAGCCTTGATCGCGTCGCTTATCGTGCTGTTTTCTTGTACAACCACAGGGTCGCGTAAAGCCAATCGAGCAACTTTTTCGGAGTGCATGTTTTCGTAAAGTCCCATGCGTCGTCCCCTCGTTTACCAGGAATGCGAGTAAGAAAAGATTCTCTCAATTTTCAAGGAAACCAAAATTCCTTCGTATAGCTTGTCAGGGCCTTCATATAATTTGCGCGTTCAAAAGCGCTTGGGTCTGGGCAGTTTGCACGACTCATGCTTCCCCTGAGTTGTTCCACGGACTCATATTCATTCTCATCAAGCCAACTTGCCAGTTCCGCGAGAATTGTCTCGATGTGACGGGGCCCTTTTTTCAGGAGCACCGTGGTCAGCATCGCAACATCCGCCCCAACCATAAGCACCCTACAGACGTCGGCGGCGTGGTGCACTCCGCTGGTCGCGGCTAAAGAACACTGTAGTTGGTCTCGCAGAATGGCAATCCACCTGAGCGGCAATCGCATTTCGTACGGCTGACTGAGAACCAGATCCGGAACAATCCGCAGTGATTCAAGATCGAGATCGGGTTCCAAGAACCGATTGAATAGCACGAGCCCATCCGCTCCAACGGTCATCAGGCGATAGGCGATGTTTGGAATGCTCGTGAACTGAGACCCAATCTTGACGGCAAGAGGAATACTTATTGATTGCCTTACGCTTGCCACGAGATCGACATACCTTTGCTCGACTTCCAGAGAATCCATTCCACAATCCGTCGGCACAAAGTAGATGTTCAACTCCAATGCGTCAGCGCCCGCATCTTCCAGCATCTCCGCATAGCGAGTCCAGCCTCCTGGGGTATGGCCATTAAGACTTGCAATGACTGGAACCGAGAGCAACCTTTTGGCTTCCTCAAGGAGGTCTACGTATTCTTGCGGGCCTTTACTGTAGTTTTCTGTCTCTGGAAAATAAGACAAGGATTCGGCGTAGGATTCCGCCTGAAAGCGATACAATCGGTCGATTTGAACGTCGTCATGCTCAATCTGTTCTTCAAAAAGCGACGGCATGACAACCGCGGCAATACCGCTCTCCTCCAATTGACGCAACGCTTGTATGTTGCCAGTTAGCGGGCCTGCCGAGGCAACAAGCGGGTTTTTCAACTTCATGCCCAAATAAGTCGTAGAAAGGTCAGCACTCATCGTCGTTCCTACCGTAGTTTATTGATAGCTGGGGTCATCGCGAATCACATCACTCAGACATTGTTCGCTGGATACCTGCCATCTGTTCGTAATAATGCCATTGATCGTTGATATCTTGCTGGGTCAGCTTAAAAAGTCGGTCAGCTTCTTCAGGATTCGACCGGGCCAGCATCCCAAAACGTGCCTCCTGCATGGCAAAGTCACGGAAAGTCATGCGCGGTGCCCGGCTGTCGAGATGGAATGGCTGCCCCTCGGCGCGTGCTTCCCGCGGGTCGTAGCGATAGAGGGGCCAAAATGCCGACTGAACGGCGTCTTTTTGATGCGTCATGGAAGTTGTCATATTGATCCCGTGAGCGATGCAATGACTGTAAGCCAAAATCAGCGACGGCCCCGGATAGGACTCCGCTTCGGCAAATGCGCGTATCGTCTGGGCAGGGTTAGCACCCATGGCTATCTGAGCAACATAAACACTGCCGTAGGAGACGGCGAGCATACCAAGATCTTTTCTACGAGATTGTTTTCCACCAGAAGCAAATTTCGCTACCGCTGCCCGCGGAGTCGATTTGGAAGCCTGCCCCCCCGTGTTCGAGTAAACGCCCGTATCCAGTACCAGGATATTCACGTCCCTGCCGGTGGTTAGAACGTGATCCAGACCTCCGAAGCCAATGTCGTAAGCCCAACCATCGCCACCGATGATCCATACACTGCGTTTTACAAAAACATCGGCAATCAAAGAAAGTTTCTCCGCTATTGGCAAGTTGATCTGAGCAAGCTGCTTGCGCAAGATCGCCACTCGCTGGCGTTGCTCGTCCAACTGCAGTTCGTTGGTTTGGACCGATTCTCGCAATGCGTTGACCAAACCGCTGTCCAAACTGTTTTCCAATTGCGCCAACAAGGCCTCGGCATATTCACGCTTGGCATCAACAGCCAACCGCAGACCAAGCCCAAACTCGGCGTTGTCCTCGAAAAGGGAATTATTCCATGTGGGCCCGCGTCCTTGGGCGTTACTCGTCCAGGGGGTCGTTGGCAGATTTCCGCCATAGATGGACGAGCACCCCGTGGCATTGCCAATCAACATCCGGTCACCAAACATTTGACTGATCAGCTTGAGATAGGGAGTCTCACCACAGCCAGCACACGCGCCGGAAAACTCGAATAGCGGTTCGAGTAATTGCGATCCTTTGACCGTGTCAATTTTCAGTTGTGTTCGATCGGACTGCTCAATATCCAAATAGAAGTCGAAATTGGCTCTCTCTCTCCGCAGATGGGCTTCTATAGGCTCCATATTGATGGCTTTTTGTCGCGCAACCTCCTTGCTCTTCGCAGGACAGACGTCCACGCAAACTCCACAGCCGGTGCAGTCATCCGGCGCAACCTGGATAGTCATCAACTGCCCTGACTGCTCGTGATCTCGCCATGTTTTCGAAACAAATCCGAGCGGGGCAGTCGTAAGCGCGGATTGTGGAAAAACTTTCATGCGAATTGCAGCATGGGGGCAGACAAGGGAACACAGTCCGCAATCGATACAGATCGAGGGATTCCAGATCGGTATCTCGGCTGCAATGCTACGCTTTTCAAGCTTTGCCGTGCCCGTGGGAAAAGTCCCATCGACGGGCAGAGCGCTCACCGGCAAGAGCTCGCCTCTGCCAGCTAAAAGAGCTGTCGTCACGCGTTCCACGAAAGTGGAGTGGCTTTTGCCGTTCAGGACTGATTCAACCGGAACTTCGGTAATGACGACGTCGGGTATTTGCACTTCATGAAGGGAAGCCAAAGCCGCGTCAACCGCTGCAAAATTTTTCTCTACTACCAACTCGCCACGCCTTCCATAGGTCTTTCGAATTGCTTTCTTGATTTGTTCAATTGCCTGTTCACGTGGCAGAATGTCAGAGAGCGCGAAGAAGCACGTTTGCATGATCGTGTTGATCCGCCCCCCCATACCCGTCTCGGCGGCAACTCGAAACGCGTCAATAACGTGCAGCTTCAGACGCTTATCGATGATTTCGCGTTGCACCTTTCGAGGCAGCTTGTCCCATACCTCGGCCGGGCCGTAGGGACTATTGAGTAGGACAATCGCGTTCGGGCCGGCAACGTACAAGACATCCATCTTTTCAAGAAAGTTGAATTGATGGCAGGCCACGAAGTTGGCACGCTCGATTAAGTAAGTCGAATTTATCGGCCGGGGACTGAATCGCAGATGGGACACGGTAATCGAGCCGGCCTTCTTGGAGTCGTAAACGAAATATCCCTGAGCGTACATCGGTGTGTTTTCACCGATAATTTTCACGGAGTTTTTACTGGCACCGACTGTCCCGTCGCTTCCCAAGCCGTAGAAAACAGCACGCGTCACATCGTCGGCCTCGGTAGAGAACTCCGCATCCCAGGGCAGGCTCAGGTGGGTCACGTCATCACGAATGCCGATTGTGAAATGTTGTTTTGGGGTATCCTTGGCCAGTTCCCTATAAACACTAAGGGCCATCGCGGGAGTGAATTCCTTGGAAGACAGGCCGTACCGGCCTCCAATGACTCGCGGAAAGTCCGCATGGGATCGGTTCTGCTCTGCCCAGGATTCAACGAAAGCCGCGATGACATCGAGATAGAGTGGTTCCCCCAGCGCGCCGGGTTCCTTGGTGCGATCCAAAACCGCAATCTGCCGCACGGTCGTCGGCAAGGCGGACAAAAAGGCATTCTTATCGAAGGGCCGATAGAGCCGCACTTTCAGCAAGCCCACCTTTTCACCGGTGTGCAACAAGCTGTGAAGGGCTTCTTCCGCAGCCCCAGCCCCTGAACCCATCATCACGATGACACGCTCAGCGTCGTCGGCTCCGACGTAATCATAAAGCCGATATTGGCGGCCCGTCAGCTGCGCGAACCGATCCATCGTCTCCTGGACGATATTCGGCACGGCCAAATAAAAGGGGTTGCATGCTTCACGGGCTTGAAAAAAAACATCGGGGTTTTGCGCGGAACCCCTTAGCACGGGTCGGTCAGGATCCATCGCACGATCACGATGCTCCTGGACTAATTTTTCGTCCTGCATGACGAGTATGTGTTCTTCCGAAATGCGTTCAATCTTGTTCACCTCGTGAGAGGTTCGAAACCCATCGAAGAAATGCAAGAATGGAACACGCGCCTGAAAAGTTGCCGATTGGGAAATCAAAGCAAAGTCGTGCGCCTCTTGGACCGAGTTGGCGGCCAACATCGCCCAACCAGTGCTTCGGACCGCCATAACGTCGCTTTGATCGCCAAAGATGGAAAGGGCATGAGTTGCCACCGTGCGAGCCGAGACGTGAAAGACCGTGGGAGTGAGTTCCCCGGCGATCTTGAACATGTTCGGAATCATCAACAACAAACCCTGCGAGGCAGTGAACGTCGTGCTCAACGCACCCGCCTGCAGAGCACCATGCACGGCACCCGCTGCGCCTCCCTCGCTTTGCATCTCGATGACTTCAGGAACCGTACCGTAGATATTGCGTTTGCCGAGAGAAGACCAAGTGTCGCAGTATTCCCCCATCGGTGAAGCGGGAGTTATCGGATAGATGGCGATGACCTCATTCGTCGCGTGTGCAATCAGGGCAGCCGCTTCGTTTCCATCAATGGTAATGAATCGATTGTTACTCACGAGTTTTCCGCTAGTTCTGAGGATTTCCTACCAACCTGACTAGTCCACGCAGTGCCTATTCACAGGAGCAATGATCTGCGAGATGCCATTCCCCGGGGATGCTTTTCGTTCTCGATCTTGGGAAGCTATAGAGTCTAAGGCAAATGCCATTCCGCCAGGGACGTTCATGGCCTCGGGACCAAAGAGATTTCTACCGAATGGGTTTAAGCGGTAAGTTAAGACTCGCTGCCGGTAATCACATTCGTAATATTTAGAACCAGCGAAATCGCCTCCCCCGCATTGTGTGCCAGATTCGCACACTACTGTGCAAGGCATATTTGCCGAGTCCAGATGGGGTTCCCTGGAGTACCATCTAACTATCGTAGAAAAATCGTACAGTTCACGAAAAACCGACAATTTAAGAATCTTGCTCCTCCACGGGCATTATCCAGAAGTCCGGAGCATGGCGCGGTTTCACCAAGAAACAGCAACCCAGGCCAACTGCGGATTACGCGTCAGACGGGCAGTTCACGGGGAAGAGAGTCTCGCGATAAAATACCCCGCGACAATTGCCGTGCCGATGACCCCGGCAACGTTAGGACCCATCGCATGCATCAACAGATAGTTTTGCGGATCGGCGCGTTGACCTTCTACCTGAGAGACGCGCGCGGCCATGGGAACCGCCGAGACACCGGCTGAGCCGATCAGTGGATTAATGAGTTGGTTGGGACTGACTAAATTCATGATCTTGGCCATCAACACGCCACCCGCCGTTGACATACTAAAAGCAACGACCCCTATCGCTTGAATCTTGAGCGTACTGACCTGCAGAAAGGAATCTCCGCTCATGGTGATGCCAACGCTCGTACCCAGAAAAATCGTGACAATATTAATCAATTCATTCTGGCTTGCTTTTGCCAGGCGTTCAACGACGCCACTTTCGCGAAAGATATTCCCCAACATCAACATGCCAATCAAAGCGGATGCCGAAGGCACGATGAGGATACAAATTATCATCGTTGAAAACGCGAACATTAAGCGTTCCAGCTTGGAAACGCTTCGCAGCGATTCCATGCGTATTTTGCGTTCCTTCATAGTGGTCAAGGCGCGCATGATCGGCGGCTGAATCAAAGGCACCAATGCCATATAAGAATACGCGGCTACGGCGATCGGTCCCACTAACTCTGGCGCCAGCTTGTTCGCTGTGAAGATAGATGTGGGGCCATCCGCACCCCCGATGATTCCTATCGAAGCTGCTTCTTTTGGGGTAAAACCCATCAACGTGGCGCCAAGAAACGTGACAACCACGCCGCCTTGAGCCGCGGCGCCAAGCAGCAAAGTACGAGGATTGGCAATCAACGGCCCAAAATCAGTCAGGGCACCGACTCCCAAGAAAATCAGCGGAGGGTAGATTTCCCACTCAATGCCTTTGTAAAGATAGTAAAACAATCCACCCGGCTCACCATTGTGTGGCTCATTAAGAATCCCTTGCGTAGGCAGATTGGCAAGCAAGGCCCCGAAGGCAATCGGAATCAGCAGCATCGGTTCGAACTGCTTGGCGATCGCCAGATAGAACATCACTCCGCAGACCACCCACATCAGCAGCATGCGCCAAGTGAGGAGATCAATAGCCGTCAGGTCCAGAAATTCCTGAATCATAGAATCGCACTACTCCAGCACAAAAAGTGCTTGACCTTCCGCCACCGACTCACCCTGTTTGACATTCACACTTTTGACCGTCCCAGATGTTGACGCCATGATGTGGTTCTCCATCTTCATGGCATCCAAAATCATCAGGGGTTGATCGAGGCGGACTTGATCGCCAGCTTCCACGAGCACTTTGACCACCGTTCCGGCCATCGGGCTACAAATGGTGCCGGGAGCAACAGTGCCCTGCGGAACGGCACTAACTGCTGGAGGGACTTGGGGAGAGGGAGAAGGCGAGATCGCTGGTTGAGCATGTTTCCCAGGGGCTTGTAAACCTGTTTCGTCACTCAAAACCTCAACGGTGACGTCATAAGTTTTCTTGCCAACTGTGATTCTCAGTTTCTTCATAACACCCTCGAGAATGGGCAAAGGCGATAACGTTCGTATCTTGTGAAAAAGGCAAGCACTTGACTTGTCGATAACTTCGACATCAGGGAGGCGTGCGACCTCGTCTCGGTAAATTGTGCGAAATATGGTGCTGGAACCGACCTCCCAAAGCCCGCTCCATATCTCCTGACGTCAGACCCCGTATGTAAACGATGCGGTGAGGTACCGCCAGTACCTCGGCCACCGCCGCGGCGATCACGGCCACAATCTCCTCGTCATCTTCCGTGTCCGCGATTGGAGAAATAGTCTGAGGGACTCGTTGACGTGATATCGTCTGAAATATGTAACCGATACCGCCACAAAAGATGGCCAGCAGACCCAAAACGAAGAATACAACTAACGAACCCGCCAACGAGAATTTGCTCAGTTCACTAAATGTGGAGTCTTGGTTGACTGCCACTGCAGAGAATACGAGAGACTTCAGCATCATAGTGGTATTAAGCCGTGCTTCTTCGGCGGACGAGTGACGCTCTTGGTAAGCGAGTTTCGCAGTGCCAGTGAGACGATCCCACGGGTCTCAGCGGGAGCAATGACATCGGTAATCATACCATGCGACGCTGCCATATAGGGAGAAGCAAACTTCTCTTGATATTCTTCAATGAGCCGTTTGCGCAAAGCCGCTTTGTCGTCTGATGCGTCCAATTCTTTACGGTACAAGATATTTACGGCACCATCAGCCCCCATCACGGCGATCTCGGCCGTGGGCCAAGCGAGCACGATGTCTGCCCGAAGATCGCGGCTGCACATGGCCAAATAAGACCCGCCATACGCTTTGCGAATGATAACGGTAATTTTGGGTACCGTTGCCGAGGCATACGCAAATAGCATTTTGGCTCCATGGCGGATAATTCCTCCCCTTTCCTGCCCCACGCCGGGCAAGAAA
>JBGTEU010000016.1:0-5501 GCA_041747595.1 Bythopirellula sp. | reverse complement strand
GACGGACGCATTTTTAGCACGGCACAGAAGGGTACGTTGCTCAAGCCGTGGCTTGATGCGGACGGCTACCCCGTAGTGGGCCTTTCCTTGGAAGGCGGGGTTAAGAATCGTTTCGTGCACCGGGTAGTGGCCGAAGCGTGGCTGTTGAATATCGGCCGTGGCCCGGACGCCGCGGCGGGGCCGGTGGTGATCGCTTTCGGAGGCGTGTTGTTGCTCGCCCATTTTTTCGCGGAGCTCAAGCTGCTTTACGCGGTGCTGCTGTTGGTGGGATTCGCCGTGGGCGCGGGTTGGTTTTTTCCGGGCAAGAAATGGAGCACAGCCGCGCGCTGCGCGATTTGCTTGATCGCAATTGGCGTGGCAGTCGGCATGGCGGGAATGGATTTCGCCGCCGCGCAAGCGGAAGCCGGGAGCAATCCATATTCGAATTTGTGAGACTCGCTGCGAAAAGATGAACTGCGAGGACCGGCGACTCGTCGAGTCGCGGCTGGCAAAAGACTGCGGTTACGACTCGATCCAGCCGCCGCCGAGGGTTCGCTCGCCGTCGTAGCAGACGACGGCTTGGCCTGGCGCAACGCCGCATTGGGGTTGGTCGAATTCGACCGACATGCGCTGACCGGGGAGAATCTGCACGCTCGCGCCGACGGGCGTCGTATTGTAACGAATCTGCACCTCGCAGTGCCGCGGAATATCTTCGGTGGGGACGAGCCAATTCGTCGCCGCGGCGGTAAGCGAACCTCGTGCGAGTTCGTCGCGATCGCCCAGCACGACGCGGCGAGTGTGGGGTTCGATCCGCACGACGAATTTCGGTTCGCCAAAGGCGACACCCAAGCCTTTGCGCTGGCCGACGGTAAAACCTTCGATCCCTGGGTGGGTGCCGACGACGGTGCCGTCGGTGGTGACGAATTCGCCAGCGGTATCGAGGGATTCGCGCTCGCCGCGAATGAACTCGGAGTAGTGCCCCTGGGTGACGAAGCAAATTTCCTGACTGTCTTTTTTCTCGGCGACATTCATGCCGAGCTCAGCCGCGATCCGACGGATCGCCGGTTTTTCGAACTCTCCCACGGGCAGCAGCATCCGGCTCAGATATTTCTTGTTGATGCCAAACAGCACGTAGGATTGATCCTTGCCGGGGTCACGGCCGCGCAAGAGTGCGGGGACGCCGGAGAAGGTAGGCTCGAGCCTCGCGTAGTGTCCCGTGGCTACGAACTCGGCCTCGACGCTATCGGCATAATCAAAGAGCTTGCCGAACTTGATCCAATTGTTGCACTGCACGCAGGGATTGGGCGTGCGGCCGGCGGTGTATTCGTCGACAAAGTAGTCGATGATGCGGCCGAATTCCGCTTCCAAATTCAAGGCGTAAAAGGGAATCCCCAAGCGGTCGGCGACGCGGCGGGCATCGGCGGCATCGGCGGCGGTGCAGCAACCTTGCTTGTGGTCGAGGCGGTTGATGATGGGGAGGGAACTGACTCCTGCATTCACTCCACTGGCTGCTAAAGCAACCTCGCCGGTGCCGCAGGCGACGGGGGATTGGTGTCCGTGGCGCATGAAGACGCCGATCACCTCGTGGCCCTCTTTGATCAAGAGATGGGCCGCGACGCTCGAATCGACTCCTCCGGACATTGCCAAAACAACTCGTGCCATGATTTGAGTCTACGTGGAACGCGGACCGTGGGCTACCGCCCTCGGCTAGGAGCAGTAATAGCCGAGGACGGAGGTCCACGGTAACAAGCCCTCGCCCAACTGCGCCGTGACGCGTATAATGCCGCACTTCGCAATCCACCCGTTTTATTGGAGTCCCACCGATGGCACTGGAAAAAGAATGGTACGATCGCACCGAAGCGATTCGCACGGCGATTCTCCAGTTGCGGGACTCTCTTTGACGTAGCTACTAAAGGTCAGCGGATCGTCGACATCGACGCCGAGATGGCGGCTCCCGGATTCTGGGACGATCAGGAAAAAGCTCAAACCACGGTCATGGAGCGCAAGTCGCTCGATTCGGTGGTCAGACCGCTGAACGACGCGCTCATGGCGAGCAACGATCTCGCCGCGATGCTGGAAATGTCCGAGGAAGACGAATCCTTCGCCGCGGAAGTTCCCGGCGAAGTGACGCGGCTGGAAGGCGTTGTCGAAGAGCTGAAATTGAAGGCGCTCTTGAACGGTTCCCACGATGCGGCGGGGGCGATTCTTACGATCAACGCCCGCGACGGCGGGACCGATGCCAACGACTGGGCCGAGATGCTGCTGCGGATGTACACGCAGTGGGCGCAGAAGAACGGCTACAGCATTGAGCTCGTGGATCGCCAGGACAACGAGCAGGCCGGCATCAACAGCGCGACGATCACCATTCGCGGGCCGATGGCGTACGGATACTTGCGCGGTGAAACCGGCATGCATCGGCTCGTGCGGATCAGCCCGTTCAACAGCGAAGGGAAACGGCAAACCAGCTTCGCGGCGGTCGACGTCTCGCCGGAAGTTGCCGACTCGGTGGCCATCGAAATCGACCCCGACGACATTCGCGAAGATACCTTCCGCGCGAGTGGGGCCGGCGGTCAGCACGTCAACAAGACTTCCAGCGCGATTCGATTGACGCACATCCCCACGAACATCGTCGTGCAGTGCCAAGGCGAACGGAGCCAACACAAGAATCGGGCGACGGCCTGGAAGATGTTGCGGGCGCGGATGGCGCGAGTCGAGGAAGAAAAGCAGGAGGCCGAGGACGCGATCAAATACCAGCGGCAGGCGAAAACTGGTTTCGGCTCGCAGATTCGCAATTACTTTTTGCACCCCGATCAACGGGTGAAAGACGCCCGCACGAAGTATCAGATGGGGAGCTTTCACGCGGTGCTCGACGGCGATATCCAGGGCTTTTTAGATGCGGTCTTGCGGTGGCGAGCCGGGCAACCGGTGGAAGATGGGGATGACGATTAGTGGGTGACACAAGCAAAATCACTCTTGAAGTAAACGGTTATCAAGGGGGAAACAGCGTTGAGTTTGAGCAAGTTGGCGACACTTACTCACACACTATCTGGTTGCAAAAAGGCCAGGAACGGATTGCGGTTTTCAAGTCTGTAGAGAATTCTGCTTTGTTGAATTTGCCATGTTTCACTCAACTGCATCAGCAAGGGAAGAATATCTTTCTCACTGGCGCAAACGGTCCATGTCATTGGTCAATGAGTGTTGCAATTGGTGAATGCCTCACTAACCTCGACGCTTCATTCCCGGAAGGTGACCTATTTTCTTTCGATCACCGTTATGGTCTCAATGCGCCCGACAGCTTCAACGACGAGCCGAAAACAGAGTTTATTTCTTTCGATGTTGCATGCCGCCTTAAGGAGCCTGTTTCAAATCTAGGAAGCGAGTACGTCAAAGCGGAAGGATTTAGCTATGTTGGCCTAAGCACAAAATCATTGGATGCAGTGAAGCCAGTCGATGGCATGTCGAATATGGGGATGATGTTTGGGGCAAATCGCTTGAAGGCTAATAATGACACAACTTGCCATCCGACGTGTCGGGTGACACGCGATCCTTCATCGAATCTCCGATTTTACGCTTTGGAAATGTCTATCGAACAATATCCAGCTACGATTCAGTGGAATTATGGGTTTTGGGTTGTGTGATTATTTCTGCGCAAAATAGACATTACAGACCAAGCGCCTGCGGCTAGTCCATCAAGTTATCACTCACTCTTCGGTGGTTCTTCGCCCTCGTTCCATTTCTCGCCCGTATCGTGGTTGATGTAGGAGGGGGTCTCCTTGGGCGTGCCCTTGATCTGCTTAAACTCTCGAACCCAAATGTTGCGGTAGCGGACCGGGTTGCCGTGGTCTTGCAGGGCGATGGGCATCTTGGCTTCGTGTTGTTCGTAACTGGCAGGTTGGTGCCAGTGCGACCGCCCGGCGAGTTCAAAGTGGTTGTGGATCAGCACGCCGTTGTGAAACGCGGTGATAGAGGCGGGCGACTCCAGCGAGCCATCGTCTTTAAAGCGAGGGGCGGTCCAGGCAACCTCGTAGACGTTCCACTCGCCCGGCGGGCGCATCGCGTTGACCATTGGGGGCGACTGTTTGTAGATCGCGCCGGCCTGGCCATCGAAATAGGTTTCGTTCTGAAAAGAATCGAGCACCTGCAGTTCATAGCTTTCCATAATCATCACGCCGCTGTTGCCGCGGCCCTGTCCTTCCCCTTCCGCGGGAACGGGAGCGGACCACTCAATGTGCAGTTGCATGTCGCCGAAGCTTTGCTTGGTCTTGATCGTGCCCTTACCCACGGTTGCGACGCAATTCCGCACCTTCCAGTTCTCACCCCCTTCCCAGGCCGAAAGGTCCTTGCCGTTAAAAAGAATAATGGCATCCGAGGGCGGGGCCGAATCGCACCGGCCAGGTGTGACCACTGCCGGTTCGGGCCAGTCGATGCCGGGGAGATATTCGACCCGTTGCGCGGAGGTGGGAGCCGCGACGGTTAACACCAAGAAAAGTGCGGTACAACGACAAAAAACTGGACCCATCGGTGAATTGCCTCCGGAAGAGATATAAAAAAAATTTGGGCGGGTAACCCCGCCTGATGAAGCTGGCTCGCCAGATTATTAACCACGGGCCAGCAGTCTGCAAGGAAAAGCCGTATGCCTCCATTGCCAGCGCGGCCCGTTTGGGCGACAATTTCGGGTTCTTTACGGTCTTCGCGGGCCGGGTTAACGATCAGAATTTCGAGTTTATGACGCAGGAGTTCGCTTTGGTCATGGTCTTTCCGAACATTGAGAAGATCAAGCAGGAGTACACCGACAAGTACGTGATGGTCGACCCCCAACGGCCGGAACTCGCGCGGTTTGCCGACGTCGTGGGACAGGTAAAAACCGTCAACATGAGCGGCCGGGCGCTGGTCGAGTTTCTCGATTACCACCTGAATATTGGGTGGTTCGACATCGAGCTCGAATTCTTAAAGGTGGTCGATAAGCCGCTGCCGAAGGAGAAAACCGAAAAACCGGTACCTAAGAAGCCTCAGGATAAGCCTGAGGGTAAAGCCGCTCCAACGACCAGTGACAAGCAAATTGCCGACGCCAAGGCGACACCGGGAGTTGCTCCCACCTCCAAGGAAGGAAAACCTTCGACGGCGGATATCTTGGCGAAGCTCAAGGGTGGCGCCGGTGCGGCACCGGCTGCTCCTGCGGCGAAGAAGGAAGAAAAGCCGAAAGCCGAGGCACCGGCTGCCAAAGCCGCCTCGCCTGGGAAGGTCGATCGCGCAAAAATGTCGGTGGCCGACATGCTGGCCGCGGCGCGCGGTGGCGCAGCCCCTGCGGCGAAGAGTGAACCCCCTGCTGAAGAAGCAGCGCCGGCACCGGCGCCGCCGGCTGCTGAAGCAGCCTCGCCAACTCCGACTCCTGCCCCCGAGCCCAAGGCTGAGGGGGGCGTGGTGAAGATCGACAAGTCGGGGATGAGCATCGAACAGATGTTGGCGTACTGCCGCGAGAAGGATGCTTCGTAGGACCCGGCGATGCGTCGCATCGCGGCTAT
>JBGTEU010000015.1:0-4318 GCA_041747595.1 Bythopirellula sp. | reverse complement strand
TCAGCGGCGCTCACGGAGCGGGAGCAGGGGATTCGCAATAACATCGCCGAGGCGGCCGTCAAGCACGAGGAAGCCAAGCAGATGTTGGTGCAATACGAAGCGAAGCTTGCCAGTGCCGCCAACGAAGTGCGAGCCCTTTTGGAAGAAGCCCGGCGGGATGCCGAGCACACCAAAACGCAAATCTTGGTCGAGGCCAAGAAGGCGGCGGACGCCGAACGCGATCGGGCACTCCTCGACGTGAAACGGGCAGCCGACCACGCGATGAAGGACATCGCCGAGACGATTGCCAATCAGGCTGTGGATTTGGCCGGCAAGGTTGTGCGACGCAATCTTACGACCGACCAACACACGCAGCTTGTTCGCGATGCGTTGAGCACTTTGACGTCGAATCCTAGCCAGAATTAACCTCAGTTAATCACGCGGTGACCATGAGCGACGGAGTAACCCAGCACTCAGCGAGCGAAACAGTTTTCGACGTGGACGTCGAAAAGCTGGCGCGGGTGTACGCCCAGGCGGGCCTGAATGCCGCTGGCGATCCGCAGGCTCAACAGGCCTTGGTGGACGAATTGAACGCCGTGGTGAGTGAGGTACTGTCCAAGTTTGCGGATATTGAAAAAGTGTTTTCCTCGGTCTTGGTTTCCAACGACGACAAGGTGGGGATCCTCGACCGAGTGTTCGCGAATAGTTTATCTGTGACGGCCCTCAATTTTCTGAAGGTCATCGCCAAGCACGGTCGATTGGGCGAGTTGCGACAGATCATTCGAAGCGCGAATGCTCTCTGGCAAGTGCGACTTAACGAGGTTTCGGTAAGGTTAGAACTTGCCCATACCATCGATGAGGCCTTGCAGCAAGAGATGATCGGCCTGTTGGCAAAGAAGCTCAAAGCCACGCCCCTCGTGACGGTTGTCATCAATCCAGATTTGATTGGCGGATTTATCGTCCGTGCAGGAGATCGCGTGTTGGATGCCTCAACCCGCAGCAACTTGGAGCGTGCTCGCCAAGCGATGATTGCCAAGGCGATCGAAGCGATTCAACAACGTCCGCAAACGTTTTTACAAGAGATGGCGACCTGAAAAAAGGTTGCCTAATAAGAACAAATCAAAACCAGTCCTAGCTAAACAAAGTCTCTCGGGAGAGCTTCGATGAAGTTCAATAGCGACGAAATCGCTTCAGTCATACAAAAAGAGATCGAGCAGTTTTCAACACAAATCGACGTCCGTGACGTCGGCCGCGTGCTGGAAGTGGGCGACGGCATCGCGCAGGTGTACGGGCTGGCCAACGTGATGTCCGGCGAAATGGTCGAATTCGAAAGCGGCGTGACAGGCCTGGCGTTCAATCTCGAAGAGAACTCGGTCGGCGTGATCATCCTGGGCGACTATCTCCATATCAACGAAGGGGAAGAAGTCCGCAGCACCGGCAAGTTGTTGAGTGTTCCCGTGGGGGATGAATTGCTGGGCCGCGTGGTCGACCCGCTCGGGAATCCCCTCGATGGCAAGGGGCCAATTGTCACGCACAAGCGTCGTCCGGTCGAAGTGATCGCCGCGGGCGTGTCGGAACGTCAGCCCGTGGGCGAGCCGCTGCAAACCGGCGTGAAGGCCATCGACGCGATGACGCCGATTGGCCGCGGGCAACGCGAGCTCATCATCGGTGATCGCAAAACGGGTAAGACGGCCATCGCCATCGACGCGATCATCAACCAGCACGACTCGGGAGTGAAGTGCTTCTACGTGGCGATCGGTCAGAAGGAATCGACCGTGGCCGGTGTGATCGAGAAGCTCCGCGAAACGGGAGCCATGGATTACACGACCGTGATCGTTTCGGGAGCCAGCACCCCTGCCCCGCTGCAGTACATTGCTCCCTACTCCGGCACGGCAATGGCCGAGGAATACATGTTCAACGGCGGGCACGCGTTGGTCGTTTATGACGACTTGAGCAAGCAAGCCGTCGCCTACCGCGAGTTGTCACTGCTGATGCGTCGTCCGCCGGGTCGCGAGGCTTTTCCGGGTGACGTGTTTTACTGCCACAGCCGTCTGCTCGAGCGTTCGTCGAAACTTTCCGCCGCGCTCGGTGGCGGTTCGATTACTTCGCTGCCGATCATCGAGACGCTCGAAGGTGAAGTGTCGGCCTACATTCCGACGAACGTGATTTCGATTACCGACGGTCAGATTTATTTGCAACCGGATTTGTTCTTCGCGGGCGTGAAGCCGGCCATGAACGCGGGTATTTCGGTGTCGCGCGTGGGTGGTGCCGCTCAAATCAAAGCGATGAAGAAAGTGGCCGGCGGTTTGCGTTTGGACCTCGCCTCGTTCCGTGAGCTCGCGGCGTTCGCCCAATTGGGCACCGAACTCGATCCGGCGACCCAAGCCCGTCTCGATCGCGGTTACCGCATGGTCGAGTTATTGAAGCAGGGCCAATACCGGCCGCTCAACGTCGTGGACCAGGTGCTGGTGATCTTCGCCGGCACGCGTGGTTACCTCGACAAGTTGCCGGTCGAGCGCGTGCAGGAATGGGAAGAGAAATTCCTCACGTTCATGTCCGATCAAAAGCCGGAGGTTCGCGACGAATTGGCCGAGAAGAAAGACCTCGACGATGCATTGATGGCCAAGATTGGCGCGGCCATCGAAGAGTTCGGCACGCAGTTCGTCGGCTCGAACGCGGCAGAAGTGGAAACTGCAACCGTGTAGAGACCGGCGATTCGTCGAATCGCGGCTAGGATGTTCCTTGAAAACGGACCACTGACGACCAACAACTGACTAACGATGGCCAATCCCAAAGAACTCGATAAACGCCGCAAGTCGGTTCGCAACATCCGCAAAATTACGCGGACGATGGAACTGATCGCGACCGCGCGCTTCAAGAAAGCGATGGATCGAGCATCCGCGGCGACGGCCTACACGAACCACATCACAAAGTTGGTGGCCGATCTCACCAAGACCGGCCTCGAAGTGAGTCACCCGCTGCTCGAACAACGCGAAGCAACCGTCAATGCCACGTTGCTCGTGCTGACGGCCAATCGCGGCTTATGCGGCGGTTTTAACGGCAATTTGACTCGTGCCGGCCTCGAGCGCTGGAACCAATTGCGATTGGAAGTGCCGAATTACCGACTCGAAATTTCTGGAAAACGGGGGATCGCCGGCTTCAAGTTCCGTGGCTACCAAGCCGACCAAACCTACACGCATTTCGAAGACAAACCGAGCTTCGGCGAGGTCGAGTTGCTCGCCAACCGCTATCTCGACGAATACATCACCGGCAAGCTCGACCGGTTGGACGTGGTGTACATGAAGTACGAAAGCATCTCGCGGCAGACCGTCGCCGTGGAGACGTTGCTGCCGTTGGGCTCGCTGGGCGAAAGCGCGGCGGAAGAAGCGGCCCACGGCACGGGCCCCCAATACGAGTTTCTACCTTCGCCCGAAAGCATCTTGGAAGAAGTGGTCCCCACGAGTTTCAAAGTAAAGCTCTTCAAGTGCTTTCTCGATTCGGCGGTGAGCGAACAAATCGCGCGGATGGTCGCCATGAAGGGTGCCACTGAAAATGCCGGTGACTTAATTAAGAGTTTGAGCATGCAATACAACCGCGCACGGCAAGGCCGGATCACGTCGGAATTGATGGACTTGATCGGCGGCGTCGAAGCGTTGAAGTGATTGAGAATTTATGATTTATGATTGAGGGTTTCTGATTTGGACAAGGCGAACAACTGCCTCTCACGACAGATCATAAATCCTAATGCATAAATTGAATCAGTACCGTTAAGTGATAAAGAGAAAAACCGATGGCAACCGCGACTCAAAACAATATCGGCCATATCACCCAAGTGATCGGTTCGACGTTCGACGTCGAATTCGCCGAGGATAACTTGCCGGCAATTTACAACGCCGTGAAGGTGGTCTCCGAGAACAAGGGCGTGAAGATCAACCTCACCGGCGAAGTGCAACAGCAGCTCGGCGGTGGCCGCGTGCGTTGCGTGGCGTTGGGAACCACCGACGGCTTGATCCGCGGGCAAGAATGCGTCGACACGGGGGGCCCGGTGACCGTGCCCGTCGGCGAAGCGACCCTTGGCCGCGTGTTTAACGTGCTGGGTGAAGCGGTCGACGGCCGTGGCCCCGTGGCTGCAAGCGAGCGTTGGCCGATTCACCGCGAGGCCCCCAAGCTCGACACGCTTTCGACCAAGACGGAACTGTTTGAAACCGGCATCAAGGTCATCGACCTGCTCACCCCCTTCATCCGAGGCGGCAAGGCCGGCCTGTTCGGCGGGGCGGGTCTGGGCAAAACCGTCGTCATTCAGGAACTCATCGCACGAATCGCCCGTCAGCACGGTGGC
>JBGTEU010000014.1:0-3820 GCA_041747595.1 Bythopirellula sp. | reverse complement strand
GCCCGGTCAGGAATATTGCGTTGACGCGCAATGGGCGTGTGCAGCGGAGGCCAATGATTTTCGTTCGTCCGTAGTTGGGCTCGGGCAGGCAGCGAACTCTTCATGAGCTGCCGAAACCGTTCGATCGTTCGGCGCTGCCCTAATAACAGATAGGTATTGGGCGAAAGCATCGACGAGACGCCGATCGTCCCTTCCCCTTCACAAGTGATTTCCTCACACAAGCGTTCCACCTGGACATGGCTGATTCTCGGTCCGCGGGAGAAGAGCACTCCCATCGTCACGTCCTTGGCTAGTTCCACCGCGTCGGCGGCCATCACCAAGGGGACGCGAACCATGTGGTCGGGGGCGAAGTAACCCGCGCAGCTTACCGCCACGAGTTCCCCCAAACTGTAGCCGAATGACAAGCCAATCCGCGTGGTGTCGATCTCGTGGATTTCCTGCAAGAGACGCAACTGAGCCACCTCGGCGGCGACAATCAACGCAATTGCTTCGTCATAGGCTGTCCCCGTGGGTTCGCGACCTTCGACAACGCGGTCGAGCAGGTTGACACGCTTGCCTGTAACATCGGCGCAAACGTCGCCAAAGCGTTGCAATTCGTGTTCGACAATGGAGCGATACGCCGCATGGGCCAAGAGCTCGCCCGTGCGACCTAAGTTGGTCACGTTGTAGCCGCGAAAGGCGAGCGCGGCATATGCGAGATTACCGGCCAAAGGGGTCGCCATGAAAGTTCCACAAGGAGGGTCGAATTATGCAGTTGTTATCGGTTCTACGCCGCGGGATGAGTGATCGTTCTAGTTGGCCCGCGTGTCGTCCCTATCTTGCGGGATGTGCCAGTTGTAACCGAATACCCTTATCCGTGCCGAACTCGCCGGCTCGGCAGCAGTTCCCACTTTCAAGCAGGAATCTGAACTAACTTTGTCATGAGGCCCTTACGCGGCAGCGCTCAAGAATCCTGGAATCGTCGTTGAACGTTTGGGAGCTTTTCATCCGATGCTTTCCGCTCAAGACATTATGACCGACAACGTGGTAACGATTGGGCCGAATTCTACCGTCCAAGAGGCGATTGAAATACTCCTGCGTGAGAAAATCTCGGGACTCCCCGTTGTGGATGAGCATGGTCGGCTGATCGGCATCGTGACCGAGTTCGCTTTGCTGGCGATTGCTTACTCAGACGAAGTGCGTCGGGATAAAGTGCTCAAACACATGTCGAGCGAAGTGATTTGCGTGGAAGCTGACGATCCTATCAGCAAAGTGGCTGATCTGTGCATTATACACCGTGTTCGTCGAGTTCCCGTCGTGACCGCGGGTCGCTTGGTCGGCCTGATTGCCCGCCGTGACGTGCTCAAGGGGCTGTTTGAAGCGAGTCAGCCGTGCCTAGCCTAATTCTGGCTGAATGCCGTGAAGAGTTGATTATTTAGCAGAAAGATCTCCGCATGCGATTCGGTCGTGCACTAGTTGGTTTGTGCTTCATGGCAATCGCTTCAACGGCGAACTATTGCCATGCGCAGACCATCCTGATGGTCACCGACGCCAGCACGCTCAACGCCGGGGAAAATTCGCGGCGTACGCAATTGCAGAACTGGGGCTACACGGTAACAACCGTCGTTGATAGCTCGAGTCAGGCCGTCATCGATGCCGCCGTCGCCACCGCGGATGCCGTTTTCATTCCTGTCACGATTACCGATTGGGAGTTTGAGAACAAACTGCGGACCTGCACCAAGGGAATTGTCTGCGAAGAACGTTATTTGGACGATAATTTCGGGCTTTCCACCTCGTCGGGCTGGGACACAACCTCCTACACTCAGATCAACATTACGAACAATACCCATGAAATCACCAATTCCTTCAGCACCGGTAATCTGACGATTTTCAGCTCCTCCGGCCAGCAAATGGCGTTGATGAACCCCACTTATGCGACGGGTCTAACCACGCTTGCGGAACAGAACTGGGGAAACAAGGCTTTGGCGGTCGTTGAGGCCGGGGGAACACTGGCCAATACGATTAACGGCAACAGCACGGCTGCAGGTCGGCGGGTTCACTTGCCCTGGGGGGGCGACAGTTTCAACTGGAGCGCACTCAATGCCAACGGCCTCACGATCCTGCAAAAATCGCTGCAATGGGCCATCGGCAAACGGCTTCTCCTACATTACAAGCTCGACCAAACCAGCGGCACGTCGGTCCCCGATTCCTCGGGCAACAACTATACGGGCACGGTCACGGGAACCGCGACGTGGGTCCCCGCGATTCGCAACAATGGCTTCGATTTTAACGGCTCGACCAAAATCCAAGTCAACAGTGAACTCGGCAACCCCGCTAACGTGAGCATGGCTGCTTGGGTCGATCTGGATGCTGTCGACACGTCGGGTGCCGAAATTATTTCCATCGGGGATCACGTGATCTTCCGACTGACTTCAACCCAAGTCCGAGCCACTCTGTATAACGGTTCTTCGTGGACCACCACCAGTGCAGCATACTCTGCGGTTGGAACGGGTTGGCATCATTATGCGTTTACGTTTGACGATGCGGCGAATCAGCTCAAAATCTTTATCGACGGCGTCCTGGTCACTACCGCGACGGTCACAACGACCATTAGCTACAGCGGGTTGGGGAGCGCGACGGTCGTCGGCCGACATGGCAATGGCAGCACGGCCTTCGATCTGGATGGCCGTGTCGATGACGTGCGGGTTTACAACTACGCGCTCACGAATTCGGAAATTGCCGAGATTTACGGCCTGATTGGCCATTGGAAGCTGGACCAAACCGCCGGCACCTCCGCCGTCGACTCGACCCTCATGGCCAATCCTGGCACGTACACGAACGGCGTGACGCTCAATGCCGTCGGCCCCTACCCCGGCGCGGGAAGCATCGCCGCCAATTTCGATGGCGTCAACGATTACGTGGCCATTCCCAACGAATCGCTTTACGACGTCACCGAGACGATGACCGTAGCCGCTTGGGTCAAGGTGGATCAGTTCACCAAGTCTTATCAAACCATTATTTCCAAAGGAGATTCCGCCTGGCGAATCTCGCGCAACAACAACGCGAGCACGCTTCACTTTGCCATCGGCACCACGAATGATCGCAAGCTCAATGGCACGATTCCCATCGATGATGGAAACTGGCACCATGTTGTTGGTACCTACGATGGCAGCACCATGAGGCTCTATGTTGACGGCCAACTGGACGGTTCTCTGGCCGCGGCCTCGTCCATACAAACGAACGACTTCAATGTTTGGATCGGAGCGAACCAGGACAGATCGGGACGCGAGTTCATCGGGCCCATGCACGACGTACGGGTTTATAATCGGGCCCTGTCGGCTGCCGAGGTCGCCGCTCTGTACGGTCTGATCAGCCACTGGAAGCTTGACGAAACGAGCGGCACCATCGCCACTGATTCCATGAGTACCGCAAATCATGGGAACTACCAAAACAACGTCACCAAAGGTCTTTCCGGGCCGCCACTCTACACCGACAATTTGGCCGCGCAATTCGGCGGCGGAGCTAACGACCGCGTGCAGGTGCCCGGCTTTGGCGTATCGGGGTCGGGTATCACGATTCTCGGTTGGTTTAAGGCGAACTCCTTTGGTGATCGGCACTTCGTTTCCAAGGCCACGGGCACCGATACGGCTAGTTATCATTGGATGCTGGGAACCGCAAGCAGTACCCAACTCAGAGCCAGAGTCAAAATCAACGGTACCACACGTGAGATTCTACCCACGGTGGGCAGCATGTCGGCAGGCTCGTGGTACCATGCCGCAGTCACTTACGACGGATCGACGATGCGCGCATTTCTGAACGGCACACAGTATGGCACCGGCTC
>JBGTEU010000013.1:0-1866 GCA_041747595.1 Bythopirellula sp. | reverse complement strand
TACAGAAGTCTTAGGGTGTTCGGATTTCTCGGATGAGGTAATTCCAGATGGAATACATCTACGAAGCACAAGCCTGGCTGACTAATCTCCAGATGGAAACCTGGAAATGGTTTTCCGCGCTGACTCAGCAGGAATGGATGGTGGTGTTGGGAATTGTTGCCGGGTTGGGATTTCTTTGCATGAAAAATTTCAAAACCCGGGGCACACTGTAGCCTTTGTCGAGACTACGGAAAAACTTGCATGACAACCGATTTCTTTCGATCCGTGTTCTTCAACAACATGGACGTTGGCCTCACCGATACCGTGGCGCTCGCCGCCGTGGCGTTGATTGGTTATCTGTTCGGACGCCGCACGCAGAAGAAAAGAACCGACCCCGACGATGGAAAGCTGACCAACGAACTTTCGCGCGCCGCACAGATCGCATGCGAACTGCAACAGATTGCCGGCCGCATCCGTGAAGAAGTCGCTCAACATCAGACCAAAATTACTCACTTCAAGTCGCGGCTTGATGAAGCGCAACAGGGCGATTCCGCAAACGGTTGGCAAGCATTGAGTCAAGAAGCGGAATCGCTACTCACCCCGACGATGAAATTGGCCGTCAATCTATCGATCGCTTACAATGAGCTCCGCAAGCAGTCGAACCAACTCATGGTGTTTGCGGGATCGCGGACCGATCAAGAAACGGGCTTGCGTAATCGTCGCGCGATGGAAGAACAGTTGGGCATTCTGCTTTCGATCCATGCCCAGGATTCGAGCCGGTTCTCGTTGGCATTGTTCAGCGTGGGCAATGACCTGCAACCCCTGACAAAAGCGCAATTTAGCGCGATGGCCAACTTGTTGGCAAGCACGGCACGCGATACCGATATCGTAGCCCGTTACAGCCCCGATGAATTCGTGGTGCTGATGCCTCAAACGAGTCTTGCCGGGGCGACGATCTTCAGCCATCGGCTGCTACAAACCGCCGACAATGACCTGGGGTTGGTCGTCTACGGCGGCATCGTGGAAGTCCAAGCGGAAGATACCCTGGAAACGATGTTCTCCCGCGCCGACTCGGCGCTGTACAGCGCTCGCAGCGATGGCGAAAGCTGTCTGTACCAACACACGGGAAAGGCAATTCGGCTGCACGATGCCAATCTCGTCTCCCCGGCGGAGGAGCAATCCCCGCTCATGGAAAGTTCTGTTTAGGCAAGTCCGACCGATGGAATCGCTATTTTTACGGGTTGGTTGACGCTCCGCGCGGCAATGAATTAAACTTAAGATGGCTGCTGGGCAAGGCATCCCTGGCCGCCGTGATCTCCGTGGGGACTCTGCAAGACGACCTCACCGAGGTTGCCGCTCAAAAGGATGCTAACCCGGTGCGCCTTGCTGTTCTTTCCTTGTCGCATCCGTTTGAAAGGAGATCGTTATGCCACTCTTTGAGGTTGAAACGGATAGTCACATCATCATCACTTGGGCCCGGGATAACGATGAAGCTTCCTCGGTCGTTACCGATGCCTACCCCAATGATTCCGTCATTCGCATGACGAAAAGGCCCCGTGATACGTGGGTCATCTCCAAGAGTGCCTTGGGTCTGGCCGGCTCGCTGGACGTCTGTCACACGGCCCGCGATTGCTTATCGAAGGCCGAAGGGGACAAAGTCCATGCCATCCGACTTTTCATGCACGAAAAGGGCGTCGACCTTGAACAAGCCCGCAAGGTGATCGAGTCGAACATGGTCATGGGCTGGTAAGAGACCGCGTGCAGCTTAGCGATACTGCGTGCTGCCTTGAGTGGGATAGCTCGGCACGGTGGTGTTCGTTGCGCCGTTGTCAGGGCGGGTCGCCACTTCGTAGGAAGCCGACGTCCCCGGATATGAACTCGTTCCAC
>JBGTEU010000012.1:0-4276 GCA_041747595.1 Bythopirellula sp. | reverse complement strand
CTAGTATGACTGCTCGCGAATATAACCAGCACAGTTTTCGAGCTATCACGGGTAAAATTGATGAGTGTTCAGGACGCAGCTATACAGGTACTGAAAGAGGCTGGTGGACCTCTGCATGCTTCCGAGATTGCCAAGCGGATTCTCGAGGCAGGGCTTTGGAAAACAGACGGTAAGACACCGGAGGCCACTGTGAGTGCGAGGCTGTATTCAGACATCAAGGGCAATGGAGAGAACACGCCCTTTATTAAAGTCGCCCCTCAGACTTTTGGTCTTCGGGATTCCCTTTTGGTGCAGACAAACAGTACAACTGGCTCAAAAATGGTCGAGAAAGTCTCAAAGTCGATCATTGTGGAGTCGAGCTTTTCGTTTACTGATTGTGCTCAGAAGGTTCTTGAGAGTGATGGCGATAAGAAGCCGATGCATTACCGGCAGATCACCGAGAGGGCATTGGAGCTTGGTTGGCTGGTTACAGGTGGAAAAACACCTGAAGCTACCATGTATGCTCAGATCATTACAGAAATCAAACGCCAGCAAAAGCGAGGTGAACGGCCTCGCTTTGTCCAACACGGTCGCGGCTATGTGGGACTTAGTCAATGGATGGGACGCGGACTCGCTTTTCAAATAGAGCAGCACAATCAACAGGTGCGAAAGGCACTGCGAGACCGTTTGCTGGCGATGAAGCCCGGTGAGTTCGAGGAGCTGATTTCTCAATTGCTGGCCGAGATGGGATTCGAGTTAGTCGAAGTTACAAAGCTCAGTGGTGACGGGGGAATCGATGTCCGGGGCACGTTGGTAGTTGGGGATGTGATCCGAATCAAGATGGCTGTCCAGGTGAAAAAATGGAAGCTTAAGAACAACGTGCAGGCCCCAGTCGTGCAGCAGGTGCGAGGCAGTCTTGGTGCCCATGAACAGGGTTTGATTATCACCAGCAGCGATTTCAGCCCTGGAGCCATCAAAGAGGCAGCACAGCCAGATAAAACGCCAATTGCGCTGATGAATGGTGAACAACTTGTTGTGTTGTTAATGGAGTATGGCATCGGTGTCCACCGCTCAAGTCCCGATCTTTTTGAACTCGATGAGTAAGTTATTTTAGCCATTAATAAAACTAAATAAGTGAATTAAGAAGCTCAAAACGTTTTGGGCGAAAAGGGTGAAGCGGTAATGTACCGCAATAGGCGATAGCACAAGTTTTGGAGGAGTTTAAAGGAGGTGTTTAGTTTTGAATTGTTCGATGAACAACCGTAACGGAAATGGTTGGAAAGTGCGAGGAGGTCCAGATGGATTGCATGCATTCAACCGCACAACCGGCATGAACATCTTATTTGACGAGGTCGCCGTTCCGATCTCGCTACATTCGCGTGCGCCTAGGCAGATATCTATCGCGCTCACCAACTACTGCGATCTAGCGTGTGTGCATTGCTACGCGCCTAAGTTTCGAGCTGAACTGCATTTCGACGCTGTCACGCGTTGGCTTCGCGAACTCGATGATCACGGAACGCTTGGGGTCGGCTTTGGTGGGGGCGAGCCAACACTCCATCCGGCGTTCCCGGAAATTTGTCAATATACAGCCAACGAAACGCGACTATCGGTGTCGTTTACTACTCATGGCCATCACGTCGATAGCGAGCTAGTTGAGCGCCTAGGTGGCAGCGTCAACTTCATCCGTGTTAGTATGGACGGCGTCGGTCCGACGTACGAAGCCATCCGACGGCGCTCATTCCTCGAGCTACTTGAGCGACTTAGAGAAGTTCGAGCCATCTCTAGTTTTGGCGTGAACGTGGTGGTCAACGATCACACGGTGCCCGAACTCGACGAGGTTGCCCACGTCGCTGCAGACGCTGGAGCCTGCGAGCTACTTTTGCTCCCTCAGGTGCCCGTTCGCCGCGTACTTGCTGCTTCTATCGACACGCTTCAGCGGCTGCGTAATTGGGTTAAATGTTACAAGGGCCCGCTCAAGCTCTGCATTAACGAGTCTAGCGCCGAAGGCTTCCAGACCTGCGATCCGATGACGCGGGAGCGTGGCCTGCGCGCCTTTGCCCACATCGATGCAACTGGTATTGTCAGGCCTTCTTCATATTCGGAAACTGGCGTGCAGCTCAAGGAGTGCGGCGTGATTCATGCTCTTGACCAACTTGCTCACAAACTCGTGGAGAATAACACATGAAGATTTGGTTCCAGCACGGCTCCGAGCACTCCGCAAACTTAGTCATGATCGGGCATTTCGAGAACTTAGCGGATGCAACGAAAGCCAACGAGACGATTGAGATATTGACTAATCAAGTCCGCGACGAGGAATCGAGCGGTACTCGAACCATCGACCACGCCTCAGAGCGTTACAGCGAGGCAATGCTAACACTGCTTGGAAAGCTGAACATTGGGTCGATAGGACCTAACGAACTCGAGCAATTTTTATACCAAGTCAACGTTGATACAAAGGGGAATGACCTCTTTCTGACGACTGACGAACTTGATATTTCGGCGTTTCTCAAAGTGATGATCAATAATGGAGCGAGGGTGGAAATCTACTCGGCACACAACTACCCGGATACAGCCCAGCAGTAAGTTTGATGAGGAGGAAGCCGCGATGCCAGCGCTAAAATGGGATATTTTCAAGGGGCTACCTGGGAGCGCGGAGAAAAACTTCGAAATGCTCTGTCGGGGCATCGTGCGCCAAAACTTTGGCAGCTTTGGGATCTTTCGCGCCCTCGCGAATCAGCCCGGAGTCGAGTTCCATCTCAACCTCGACAAGCCCTGCGTTGGCTTTGGCGATCCAGGCCGATGGTGGGGCTGGCAATGTAAGTGGTACGAAGTTGCGGCTAGCGGTGCGTTGGGGTCGACGAGGCGAAATAAGATAAAGGAAGGGATTCGAAAGACAGAACAGCACCTTCCTGGAATAACGGACTGGGTGCTGTGGACACATCGCACGCTAACCAAGGACGACCAAAACTGGTTCTACAGTCTTTCGTCGAAGATGACGCTCCACCTCTGGACGGGGGACGAGGTAGACAGCATGCTTTCCGGACAGGCCTCCGTTCTTCGGAGCACTTATTTCGGTGAACTGGTGTTGACACCTGAGACCCTGCACGCGAGGCATGAGCAATCGGTAGCTACAATTCGGACCCGGTGGCAGCCCGACGTGCATCACGTGGCAAAGGCCGAACGCAAATTGCGTCGCATGCTCGGCGATGTCCAATCGTGGGACGTCCTGAGTGACCTCAGCAGGGAACTGAGAACGATCAGCCAGATAATTAATTCCTTGCCGCCAGTGCCTGCTCCACTTGTACCATTCGTAACGGCTGTCGTCAGCTCGTCGACGCGATTCGCAGATAAACTGGATAGGGTCGCGGAGGGAATCCGCAGAGTAGATCTGGATTTGCTTCGCGATGAGCTTGCCTCACGTCCACGCGTGCTTTCCGGCGACGTGGCTGCAGCCCCACGGCGACTTCGGGCTGCCAACCAGAGAGCCGGCCTTTATGTTACAAACGCGGTAGCTGGTTGTCATGACGCATTGCGGGTGCTTGGGGAGGTTGAGGCAAGTTTTGCTTCGCGGTTAGTTGCTGTCCTAGCCCCCGCAGGTTGCGGAAAGACGCATCTCGCCGCGCAGCTCACGGCAGGAATGTATGCGCGTCCCCACGGTGTGTTGCTGCACGGCCGAGAACTCCACGCGACTAGCAACCTTGATGACTTGGCGCGCATAGTGACGATTGAGACTCAGCCTGTGCCGAGCATAGAAGCCCTGCTTGCGGCAGTCGACGCTGCCGGTCAGCGTGCGCACCATCGTATTCCCGTGTTCATCGACGGTCTGAACGAAGCGGAAGATCCTCGAAGGTGGAAGCCGCTGCTCGCGGCTTTGAAGGCCCCTCTCGAGAACTACCCCTATGTGCTAATGGTCTGCACCTTGCGGCCCGAATTCACCGACGAAGCGATACCCGATGGGACATGCCGCTTGGAGATTAAGGACTACGGCGAACAGACCAATGAGGCAGTGCGTAAGCACTTCCAATACTGGAAGATCGATGCCACAGATGCCTTGTTACCCGGCTTCCTAAGTCACCCACTCACGCTCCGCCTCTTCTGTGAGGTCACAAATCCAACGAGGCAACAGGTCGTCGGCATCAATGCGATGCCAGGGTCTATGACCGTGCTGTTCGAACGCTACCTCGAGCAGGTCAGTGTGCGTGTCGTCGAGTTGGCTCCACGTGCGCACCGGTTCTACGCTCAAGATGTCAATGCTGCTATCACGACCATCGCCAACAAGCTGTGGGAGATGCGAGCC
>JBGTEU010000011.1:0-3336 GCA_041747595.1 Bythopirellula sp. | reverse complement strand
CGTGGATGTGTATGTCCCCGGTTGCCCGCCACGGCCCGAGCAGTTGATCCAAGGAATTATGGACCTGCAAGCAAAAATCAAAAAGGGTGGCACGTACGACGGCAAGGAGTTCGCGTTGCGTATGACTCCTGAAGGCCCCGCGAAGTACGATCCGGGTGAAGTACGTCGCGTGATGTTCCGTGAGCCCCCCGCACCCGATGTGCATCAGATGGCTGAAAAAAGATAACGCCCGATTAAGGAAAGCATGTTACCTGAGATTATTGAAAAACTTCGCGGTGCTTTTAGTCCGGATTCGTTCGTGATGAGTGAATTCCGCGACAATGTGCGCGTGCATGTGCAGCCGCCGCGAGTTTTCGAATTTCTTAAATACTTGAAAGACCAACTCGGTTTCGACATGCTGGCTGACCTGACGGCCGTGGATTACTTGTACTATCCCGATGCAGCCGATCGCTTCGGTGTGATTTACATACTGCTCAACACGACGACCGGCGCGCGAGTGATTGTGAAGACGATGCTCAACGAGCCAAACTTAAAATTGCCTTCGGCGTTTCCCTTGTGGAAGGGAGCCGATTGGATGGAACGCGAAGTTTACGACATGTACGGCATTCGGTTTGAGGGGCATCCCAACTTGCTCCGCATCCTGATGCCGCAGGAGTTTGCCGCCTATCCGCTGCGGAAAGATTATCCGCTGCGGGGCCGGGGCGAGCGACATAATTTCCCCGTGATCACACGATCCGAGAGTTAACTGTTTGCGTATCGGACCGAACCTAGAAGGTTCGGCTAGTTAAAATATGCCACTTGCCGAATACGAACCGATTGTTGCCAGCGAGCCGAACCAGCGTGAATATCACTGGACGCTGAATTTCGGCCCGCAACATCCCGCGACGCACACCACGTTGCGGCTGTTGCTGACGCTGGACGGTGAAAAAGTCGTCAAGGCTGTGCCGGACATCGGCTATCTGCACAGCGGCTTTGAAAAGTTGGGCGAGGATCTCGATTTCAATCAGTACGTGACAATCGTCGACCGGATGAACTACATCTCGCCGGTGGCCAACGAAATCGCCTGGCATCACACGATCGAGAAGTTGTTGGGGATCGAGCTCACGCCCCGCGGGAAATACATCCGCACGATCTTTGCCGAATTGATGCGGATTCAAGATCACCTGCTCAACGTGGGGACCTGCGCCCTTGACCTGGGGGCCTTTACCGCGTTTCTGTATTTTTTCACGCAGCGCGAAAAGATTTATGACATCTGCGAGCTCGCCTCGGGCCAACGATTTCATTCAAGCTATTCGCGCGTCGGCGGCTTCATGGCCGATGTGTCGCTCGACTGGGTGAACAAGGTCCGCGAATTTATCAAAGGCTTTCCTCGGGCGTTTTCCGACGTGTCGCGGCTGCTCAACAAGAACCGCATCTTCATCGAGCGAACCAAGGGAGTCGGCGTTCTCACCAAACAGCTGGCGATTGATTTGAGCGTGACTGGTCCCCTGGCGCGGGCGAGCGGCGTGGTCCGCGATCTCCGCAAGGACGAGCCGTATCTCGCGTACCCCGATTTCGACTTCAAGGTGATTTGCGCCGAGGCGGGCGATTGCTTTGCCCGCTACATGGTTCGGATGCTCGAAATGCAAGAGAGCATCAAGATCGTCGAGCAAGCGCTCGAGAATCTGCCCTCGGGCTCGATCAACGCGGAAATCGCCGGCAAGGTGACGCTCCCCGAGAAAATGGAAGTCTACGGCAGCATCGAGGGGTTGATTCACCATTTTGAAATGGTGATGCCCAATCGTGGGGTACCGACGCCGACCGACGAAGTTTACGCGGCCACGGAATCGCCCAACGGCGAGCTCGGTTTCTATGTGGTGAGCGACGGTTCGAATCGTGCGTACCGCGCGCGGACCCGTCCCCCGTCGTTCATTCACTTCGCGGTGTTTCCGTACATCATTCCCAATCACACGCTGAGCGACGTGGTGGCAATTTTGGGAAGCCTCAACATCATTGCCGCGGAGTTGGACCGATGAGCCTAAACTCCAATAACCCAAACTCAAGAAACATAGTCAGCGACAAAATGCGCGAGCAAATCGCCGACTTTATGCCGCGGTATCCCAACAAGCAAGCGGTGACGCTGCCGGCGCTGCACGTCATTCAAGATGAAATGCGCTGCGTCCCTCAACAGGCGATTGAAGAAGTGGCCGACATGCTGGAACTGCATCCCGCGGAGGTGCATGACACGCTGAGTTTTTACGGCTTCTTCCGACACGAGCGCACTCCGCTCGGACAGCATCGCGTGTGGGTCTGCCGCAGCATCAGTTGCATGTTGCGCGGCGGCGAGGAATTGCTTGTCGAGTTGAGCAAACGGTTTGGCATCAAACCGGGCGAAACTTCGGCTGATGGCAAGGTGACGCTCGAATTTGCGGAGTGCCTGGGAATGTGTGAAGGAGCGCCCTGCGTGTTGCTCAACGACGAGTGTTATCCCAATCAAACCCCTGAGTCGGTTGTTGACCTCGTCAACAGTGTTTCTGAAAACGGGGCGGGAGGCACGAATGGCTGAAAATGATTTGGCCCTGCTCGCACGAATCAAGAAACCCGATAGCCAAGCATTCGCCGGCTACCAGGCCGACGGCGGGTACGAGGGCTTCAAGAAGGCGCTCACGATGGCACCCGATGAGGTGACTGAGTTCGTGAAAAAATCGGGCTTGCGGGGTCGCGGTGGGGCCGGTTTCCCCTGCGGCTTGAAGTGGTCGTTTTTGCCGAAGGACCACCCCGGTCCGATTTACATGTGCGTCAACGCCGACGAGAGCGAGCCGGGCACATTCAACAATCGCATCCTCATGGAAATGGATCCCCACCAACTCCTTGAGGGGATCATGATCGCCTGCCGGGCGACCCGCGCCACCACGGCTTACATTTATTTGCGTTACGAATATGGCCGCAGCTTCCGCACGCTTGAAAAGGCGATTGGCGAGTGTTATGCCCAAGGGCTGCTTGGAAAAAACATCAACGGCAGCGATTTGTCGCTTGACATTTACGTGCATCGTGGCGCGGCGGCTTACATCTGCGGCGAAGAAACTGGCTTAATCGAAAGCCTTGAAGGCAAACGGGCTTGGCCGCGGGTGAAACCCCCCTTCCCCGCCGTCGAAGGCGCATTTCGTAAGCCGACCGTCGTGAACAATGTGGAAACCCTTTGCTGCGTGACGCACATCATGCGGCGTGGCATTGAGTGGTTCCAATCGATCGGCATTCCGCCCGATCCCAACAATCCCCGCGATGCGGGAAGCTACGGTCCCAAGCTTTATCAGGCCAGTGGCCACGTGAACAACCCTGGCTGTTGGGAATTGCCGC
>JBGTEU010000010.1:0-2756 GCA_041747595.1 Bythopirellula sp. | reverse complement strand
GCCGACGATCTGAGCGACCAATGCGTCGAAGCGCTCGCGAGCCTCGGCATGATTGCCCAATCGCATTGCCGCCTCGGCACGCCAAAAGGTGAGCCGCGCCCCGACCGCACCACGAGCGACGGACTGCTTCTTGCCATCCAGCAATTCAGCGATTGACTGCCAATTGTTTTCCGCGGCCCATAACTGACACTGCAAACAGAGGGTCTGCCCCCAAAGCTCTATTTGCTTGTCCGTGTGACCATCTTCGGCCGCAGTCAACCGCACGAGCAACCAATCGAGATATTGCTGCGCTTCGTCGCTTCTCTTTTCATCGGCTGCTGCTAGCGCCAACCAATAGGCGGCCTCTGCGGCCTGGGGGCTCTGGGGAAACTTTGACAGCAGTTCTTGGCAATGTTTTACCGCTGCCGCATATTTTCCCGCCGCGGCTTCGATCCAGGCGTGATTGGCGATCACTTCCGCCGTGCGATCGAAGGCCGGAAAGTCAACAAGCAATTGCTCGTAAAACTTGGTCGCTTCGACGTGTTGTTTGAGTCGCTCGTGAAGTCGTGCCGTCCGCCACAAACCCTCGACTCGCAACGTGCCGTTGTCTCGCTTATCGAGAAACGCGTGATAGACCGCCAGAGCCGCGTCGAAATGGCCGTCGCGTTCAAGGCCCACCGCTTCGTCGAACAAGGTGATCTCAGGAGGGTTCTCGCTCAAGGCAATCTCGTCGCTCGTCGGATAGTTATTCTTCAATAACTCGCACGCCTTGTTGAAATCGGTTGTTGATTTGGCTGCCCGAGCCGTCCGCGCGAGTCCCCAGACCGCATCGTCGGCCCACGGGCTTTTTGGATCACTATCGATTAAGCATTGAAACGCTTGCTTAGCGTCTTTGAATTTCCCGTCACGGAAAAAAATTTCACCGAGATAAAACTGGGCCGCTGTCTGATGAATGCCGGGGTGGCTCGCCGCTTCGAGCAGTTCCTTGCTAGCCTGAGCCCAATCTTGGGCGCCGTACGCGGCCATGCCGAGCAGATAGTGAAACTCGGCAGTGAATTCCGTATTTGCCACGACCGGTGCAATCTCGGCGGCGATTTCATCGCACCGCGATAATTTCCAAAGTGACCAACCGGCCGCCAACCGAGCGCGAGCCGTGGGAATTGAGTCGGCCTTCAATTCATAAACACGACGGAAAGTGGCGAGCGCTTGACCGAACTGCTGGGCCTCGTATTGGGAACGGCCCAACAGCAGCAGGGCTTCTGCGGCGAGATTGGCGTCGGCACTCTGGCAAAGCCGCCCCAGCGCGATGGGAACTTCCGCCAGTCGATCGGACGCCAAGAATGCCCGTGCCAGCCCCAGACGGGCTTGATCAGCTTGAGAATTGCGACCGAAGTTTTCCAACACAAAATGAAATGCGGCGATTGCCTGATCGTGTCGATCCGCCTGCAGGGCAATGTCGCCCAGATAGCAATAGGCCGAGGCGGTTAACTCGTCGCGCGGGTATCGCTCAATGAATTGCCGCAATGTGTTTTCCGCGTCGGAACGATAACCGGCAAGAAACTGAGCCTCGCCGCAGCGGAATTGGGCTCGTGGATGAAAGGTTTTGCCCGACGTGGAATCGAGCACTTTTTGGTATTGGCCTTGGGCTTCCTCGTGGCGCCCCAACTGCAGGCAGCACTCGGCGGCATAAAAGTGGGCCGAGGCTTTTTCGGTGGGATCAGGGGCTGTGGCAGCCGCGAGAAATAAGGGGAGTGCCGATTGCCAATCGGCCTGCTTGTAGTGGACTTGCGCCTGTTGAAATTTCGTTGGTTCCGCAAGCGCGGCGTCCGGCATCATGAGTGCGATGACGGAGGTGAGAAAAATCAACTTGGAAAAGAATTTGGGCATCATGGCGACTGGCGCTTTTTGCCCCCTCAATAAAAGTGGCTTGCCGGCTTCCGTCCTTGGCCTGAATTCCAAGAATAGAAGGCGGCAAGCCCTACCCGTGTTTGACTGCTTTTTGGAAGTCGCATGGGCCCCAGGCCCGTCTGGAAACTAGCCATCCCAGGCCCAGCGGGCCATGAGACTGGACTGCGATTAGAACAAAGGCGCTTCGACCGCTCCTTCGACGTTCCCCACCATATGCAAGTGGTTGTGGTCGACATAAATCACTTCGCGGGCATCTTCATCCCGCAAGGTGTGCGGCACGGGCCAGCCGATGCGGCGGACGTCTTCGTAGTAGATGGTGCATTTGTAGTGGGCGTGATGTTGTTGAGCCGGACCAATCATCGGATAGACCCGCGGCGGATCGATGTAGTCGGCGATTTTCTCTTTGACAATCCGCACGTTGTTGCGGTTGTGCTCGTGCAGGAAGGGAATGCCGCCTTGCACGGGCTGAGCGATTTCCAAGGCACGCATGACTTCGTCATCGCTCGGCGGATCCAGAGCCATGATGTTCGCACCCGATGTCAAAGGACCCAAAATGGGAACGCGCTTGTAACGCTCCTGTTGCCAGAACTCGTCTTCTTTCTTCTTTTGGAAGTAAGGACTGATCGGCGTGGGGATCGCAAAGGGACCCAGACTTGGCCCCAATGATGTGAGTCCCCAAAAACATCCCGTCGTGGAGAGCGAACTAACCGCGACGATTGTGGCCAAAGTCAGCGTAGTAAACTTGTGCGAGCGTGACATCGAATCTACCTTTATCCATCCAGTGATTCGGGGCCTGACTTCGCCGGACAATCGACGAGGTGCGGCTTACTTTTGGACAAACGGCACGGCTTTAAAGCCGAGTCGTTGGT
>JBGTEU010000009.1:0-9058 GCA_041747595.1 Bythopirellula sp. | reverse complement strand
CGACAGCCGGCTCGATACCAGCAAGTACAACGCATTCGGCGGGCCGAAATTACGGCCCTGGCAGGAAGCCCTTACAGAATATTTGCGAAACGAAATCCCCCTCCCCAGTACTCTGGGGAGGGGTTAGGGGAGGGGAGACTTTGTTGATAACGCCAATACCCCTCCCTAACTCCTCCCTGGAGTATCGGGGTGACAGGACGGCAGTTGAAATTTTTTGTGGCGGAGTACGGCAATGGCCTCGCGAAGTGGCTGCTAACGTCCTATTGCGGACTCAAGTGCGACCTGCAATATTTCGCCGGTGAAGTTGTTCGTGTGAGACTTGCTGATTCCGCTGAGGCATGCACGGTCGCCGCGCGGAGATTTCTGCCGGGCCGGAGAAGGGAGCTTTGTTTGCAACTCGAGTCATGCCCTCTGCATCGACGCTGCGTTTTCGACTTGTGACTCATGCCGTGAGCAACAGCAGCATCCAGGCTGACGGCTCCGGCACGGCGGTCCTTGCGGTGGTTGAGACGCCGGTGCGCTTCTTCCAGGACGTTTTCGAAGGCAGAGTATCTCCCGGCTTGCTCAACAGCGCGCGTCGTCCCGTCGCACGATGGAGGACGTGATAGGTAACTCCCGCGTGGCATCTCGCAAGCGTCTGAGCATGCGGTGAGTCTAATAGCCTTAACCCAAGGCCGTCAAGAAAAAAACTCCCAATCTCCCCGCCCCTTTTCTCTTCCTTCGTCGGTTCTCTTCCGACTTTTTATCCCTTCACCTGTTCTTCACGGATTAAGATTTCCTGACATGCAACTTCAATTTGAGAACCGCTATTGAGACTAAGTGAAGCGATACATTTTGGAGCAGGAAGTCCTGATTCGGTCATCATAGCGATACTTGCTGATAGTCTTGCCGTTCCCTTGAAATCCCACGAGCCTAATGTTTCTGGATTGGACATATGGCCGAACAGATCGCAATGCACGATGAGCGGATCGACAAAATCAATCCATAGATTCTTGTTGTTCCATGCTTCGAATCCACATTCTGGATCGCCTCTCAAATTAATCCGCAGTAGACGACTTCCCGATTCGCTAATGGATAACTCAATCAAATGAACTTCAGCATCATGTAAATAATCAAGATGTTGGAGTAGGATCGCAGTCATAATTATTCTCCTGGCAACGGTGTATTTGGAGGCAAGTGATCACCTATGCCAAGGATATGAATATGTGTCTTACCTCGAAAACCTGGCTTTCCGGCCTCGGCAACGTCGATTCTTGCAATCTCTTTCCACTTACCATCCACAATCTTACCCCAACTTCCTGTTCGGGAGGGATTCTGTGTGAGTCCAAGTTTTTGCGCCCTTGCCGCGAAGTCTTCAAATTCTGCTTTTTCCGCAACTGACAAAATACGACCGCCTAAACCCCTGACAGCATCCGCCGTTTGCCCAGCTCCGGCCTTTCGCGACGCTCCAAACTTACCGGCGGCTTCTGCGGTTTCTTCTACCGCTTCGTCGGCTGCCCCCGCCTTTTTAAACCCGAATATCCCTGCGATAACTCCCAAGAACGTCCAGGTAGTCGCCTCGCGACCAGCTATGTCCTGGCCGTGTAGGGCTTGGCCAACTTCAAATGCTGTCGCACCGGGCAAGGCCGAAAGTCCAACCTCAACCCCGGTGGCCGTGTTTGCTTTTAAATCTTCTGCGGCTTTGTTAAGACCTGACCCCTCCTGACTTCTCTGGAAGGTACCCATTTCTCTTGCCATAGACGCCGCACTACTGGGATTCTCCTGCCCGTCGCCAAACGTCGTGCCAAGCGTCGTTTCCCCCGCCAGCGCTAAAAGCCCCAGCGCCCCCAGTGCCTTGCCGGCTATGGAGTTATTGAGATAAGCGTCCCCCACGGCCGCGGCGGCGTTGCCGGCGTAACTAAGAATCGAGCCGTAACCACCCGCGGATTCGGTCTTGGGATTGTCGTTGAGGTCTTGATTGTGGCTTGTATCTGCCTCGATGGTAGGCTCGCCTTCCGAGGCGTAATTTCCCCTTTCTCTATACTCATGGCCATCAATGCGAAGCTTGGTGGTAATCTCGACATTGATAATCGGTGAATAGAGCCTAAGGGGCCAGTTTGGCTTTGCTCGGGCAGTTCTTTGCATTTTGCAAACACATTCCCTTGACATGTTTGCATTTTGCAAATATACTTGAGAAGGTTCGGGGGAAAAGGTCGATGCATATTATTGCCCGCCCCGCCATCGTAGCCGCCAAGCAACGTTACCCAACGGCGGCTAGTTGGCTCGATGACTGGTGGACGGCCGCGAGCAAGGCCGCATGGTCGCGCTTATCGGACGTGCATGTGCTTTATCCGTTCACTGACGAAGTGGGGCAATGCTTGGTGTTCAATGCCTGTGGCAACGATTTCCGTCTCATTTGCCGAATGACATATGCCAATCAATGGACGGATGGAACGCTGCTCGTCAAGCACTTCTTGACGCATGGTGATTACGACAAGAAAAAATGGTGCAAGGATTGCATTCCGCCGGAACCGGAAAAGAAAAAGAAGCAATGAGCACTGTTACTGAATACCGCCGGTTGTTGACGGAATATGCGCCCCAGCCGATTCGCTCGCAGAAAACGTATAAGCAGGCTCTCGCGCAGCTTGAAAAGCTGATGGTTCCCCACCCCAATGCGGCTCGCAGCTTGCTGATCGAAGTGCTCGCAACGTTGATCGAAAAGTACGAATCCCGTGAATATCCAACTCCCGAAGTGGCCCCTGCGGAGATGCTGGCAAAATTGTTGAAAACCAAAGGCGTCAAGCCAGCGGATGTTGCCAAACAAACGGGAATTCCCAGCGCGACCTTAAGCAATGTTTTGGCGCACCGCCGAGGCATTAGCAAACAGAATGCCTTCAAGCGAGGCAAATACTTCGGTTTGTCGCCAATCGATTTTCTAAGTTAGGTAGCCCTCCGGCCTCGACGGCAACATGAGGCGTGCCATTGATTTCCACGATGGCGACAAGATTAATTAGAAGGCGATAAAAGCACTCATCCGCGCCGTCGTGGACCTGAACATTTCTCAAAAAAGTCGAGGAGGGGGATTTGAACGTTACTCCTCAAGCACCATCCGCAGGTAGGCGCCGTAATCGCCCGCGTACAAAGTGGCGAGCCCGGCTAGGTCGTCCTTCGTGATAAAGCTCTTCCGGTAGGCGATTTCTTCGAGACAGCAGATCTTGAGTCCTTGCCGTTTTTCCACGGTTTGCACGAAGCTCGCCGCTTCAATCAACGAGTCGGGAGTGCCCGTGTCGAGCCAGGCAAACCCACGGGACAAGCATTCGACGTGCAGCTTGCCTTGTTCCATGTAAACGCGGTTGAGGTCGGTGATCTCCAACTCGCCCCTGGCCGAGGGTTTCAGTTCCTTGGCTATTGAAACCACATCGCGGTCGTAAAAATACAGTCCCGGCACGGCATAGCGCGATTTGGGGTCGGCGGGTTTTTCTTCAATCGAGATCGCCAGCCCGTCGCCGTTGAGCTCCACCACGCCGTATTGTCGGGGGTCTTGCACGGGATAACCAAAAATCGTGGCCCCTTCTTCGCGCGTTGAGGCTCGATTGAGCATCGCTTGAAAACCCTGGCCGTAAAAAATGTTGTCCCCCAGTACGAGGGCCACCCGCTGGCCATCGACGAATTCTTCGCCGACGAGAAATGCTTGGGCCAATCCCCCCGGCTTGGGCTGGACGGCATAGGAAATGGTGATGCCCAATTGGCTGCCATCCCCCAGCAGTTTCCGAAAGTTGTCGATGTCGTGCGGGGTTGAGATCAGCAGAATGTCGCGAATCCCGGCCAGCATCAGCGTGGCGAGCGGATAGTGAACCATCGGCTTGTCGTAGACCGGTAGCAACTGTTTGCTGGTCACAAGTGTGAGTGGGTAGAGACGGCTCCCGGTGCCCCCCGCCAAAATGATGCCCCGCCGGCAAGAATTCTCTTGGCTCATGCTTCACCTGCCAGTACGCCAAGCCGTTCGCGTTGATAAACCCCCGACGTCACCCGCGCGATCCAGGTGGGATTCTCTAGATACCACGCAATGGTTTTCGCGAGTCCTGTTTCGAAGTCAAACTCTGGTTGCCAACCCAGGGATTGTTGAATTTTCGAGGAGTCGATGGCGTAGCGATGATCGTGACCGGGGCGGTCGCGGACATAGGAAATCAGGCTCGCGCAAGGCGAATGGGGCAGGTCAGGCCGCAGGCGGTCGACCGTCGCGCAAATCGCGTTCACGACTTCGAGGTTGGTGCGTTCGCAATTGCCGCCGATGTTGTAGGTCTCGCCAGGAATGCCGCGGGCCATCACCATCCGCAATGCTCGGCAGTGATCTTCGACGAACAGCCAATCGCGGATATTGCTCCCATCGCCGTAGACGGGGAGCGGCTTCCCCTCCAAGGCGTTCAAGATCATCAGCGGGATCAGCTTTTCAGGAAACTGGTAGGGGCCATAGTTGTTCGAGCAATTCGTCACCAACAGCGGCAATCCATAAGTGTGAAAAAAAGCCCGCACGAAATGATCGGAAGCCGCTTTCGACGCCGAATAGGGAGATCGCGGCGAGTACGGGGAATCTTCGGTGAAGTAACCCTCGGGTCCCAGCGAGCCGAACACCTCGTCGGTCGAAATGTGCAACATGCGGAACGCGTCGCGCGCGGCACCGTCCAAGCTGTTCCAATAGGTGCGAGCCTGTTGCAGCAGGGCAAAGGTTCCGACCACGTTGGTTTGCAGGAAGGTGTCGGGGCCGTCAATCGACCGGTCGACGTGCGATTCCGCCGCCAGATGGTAAATCTGAGCCGGGCGGTATTTGCCGAGGATCTCCCCGATAGCAGTCTGGTCGCAGATATCCGCCTCCACGAACTCGTGGTTCGGCGCGTTCAAGGCGTCGGCGAGCGAGTCCAAGTTGCCGGCATAGGTGAGTTTGTCGACGGTGACAACATGGCATTCGCCCTGGGCGACCAACTGTCGCACGAGGCAACTGCCAATGAATCCGGCACCTCCCGTGACGATGACAGCTTGTTTGGTATCTAACATTCGAAATCTCTCTCCGCCCAGCCGCTAGTCTGTTGTTGAGGTGACCGTGCCTCCCATCTTAATCAGCCGCGAATCGCTTGGTGGCATGTTTGCACGCGTTTCTCAGAGTCTTTTCGTTGGTCAATCAGCGGCCAGGTGGCAATCGAGCCCATGCCAGCAGGGCCCAAGGTTTGGGCAAACTGGCGAGAGTTTGCCAATAAACACGGTTCTTCGGACTATGCCTCAAATAATGGATGCTCCGGTTGTATGGGGTCGATGATTCCCCAGGACTCCCCGGATCCGGCAGGCGACGACAGTCCGTGGATTACCGGCAAATTGATCTCCTTTCGCGTGGTTATGAATTCCTCGACCCAACTTATTGCTGCGAAGAACGCGTCTCGGCTGGCAAAATTTTGCTGGCTGCTTGGCGTTGTGGTCGCGCTCTTTGGGAGTGGCGGTTGTGCCACGATGAACGAATTTTGTGACGAAATGGCGGTTCATGCAATGGTTCGGCAGTCGCAACGCCAATATTGCGTGCCGTCGAACTTAAAGGCGGGGGAAGCTTGCCACTTTAAAGCGGGTTGGCGCGAAGGCTACTACAGCGTGGCAACGGGGGGCGATGGTTGCCCCCCGTTGGTGCCACCGAAAAAGTATTGGCAGCTCAGCCACCCGCGCCGCTGCGGGCAGGTGGACATTTGGTACCGCGGTTTCGCCGCCGGTGCTGCAGCCGCTCACGAAGAAGGGGCGCAAGACGGCTATTTTGTGCCGGTCATAGGTTGCGGCTGTTCCGTCGGTCAGACGTGCCACTCGTGTGCGCCCGGGTGCTGTCCCGTCGGTCGTTCGGCGTGTTGCCAGGAATTCGGTTCGATGCTTCAGGCTCCTGAGCCGCTGGAACTGCCTGCCGTATCAGAGAAAGAAACAGCGATGCCATTGGAGCCCAACGAAGCAGACAAAGGCGATTCGCTGCCCGCGGCGCGCCTCAAGTATCCGGACGAAATCTTTCCGAAGTCCACCCAAGACATGCTCTGGGAAGAACCGCTCGAGAACTCCACGTCGGCCTGGTTTGGTCAGCCGACGCCGCGGGTGATGGAACTTGCCAAGCAACTCGATGCGGCGGTAGCGGCGATTGACGAGGTGAAGGTAACAGGGAGTCCTCCCGAGCCATCTTTTCTTGCCCACGTACAATCAGCTCAACCACCCGACGGCCTGGAAAGCGTGGTCGATGGTTTGAATAAGCAGGAATCGCAGCATCAGAATGCCACGTTGCTAAGAGTTGCCAAGCAACCGCAGCCGACGACGATGCGCTAATCAACAGACAAACGGTTCGTGAAAACAAGAGTCAAAGCCATGCAAGACATTCGTGCCAATTGGTGCCTCGCAAGTTTGGTGGGTGCGTTGTTCTTGCTGCCCGGCTGCGCGAGCCTCGTCAACACGCACGACGCGGTGAGCTGCAACGTGATACCGGCCCGCCGTTTGGGGCCCGAACTGCGAGGCACCCAGCGGGACGCCCTCGTGCCTATCGATTTTCGCTTGCTCAGGCAAGAAAAGCCCTCCGAGCATGTGATCGATCACGGCGACGTGCTGGGGATTTATGTCCGCGACGTCGTGGATAACCCCGTGCAGCTGGCGTCGGTCTATTTTCCGATCTCCTCGCAAGGCTCGCACGTGGAAGCCCCCTCCGTGGGGCATCCGTTCAAAGTCACCGAGCAGGGGACGCTCGTGCTGCCCGATGTCGGCCCCGTGCCGGTCAAGGGGCTCACCATGGCCGAAGCCACCGAGGCCATTCGGTCGGCGTACGTTTCGGACGAAATCGTGCAAGCCGACCGCAACGCGGTGACGGTGAATTTGGTGAAGCCGCGCACGATCGACGTGATCGTGTTGCGTGAAGATACCGGCGGCGAAGTTCCCGTATGGCAACCCCGCGACGGGCACCAAATCTCGCGCCGGGGGAGTGCCGAGGTCGTTACGCTCCCCGCGTTTGAAAACGACGTGCTGCATGCCCTCACGGCGAGCGGCAGCCTGCCGGGCATCGACGGCTTCAACGAAGTGTGGGTCCTGCGCGGTGGGGGGCTGGCCAGCGGCGTGACGGTTGACAGCATCCGTCAGCGGATGAATAGCGAACCTTTGTCGCTCCCCATGGTGCAAACTTTGGCGGGAGATGCACCGCTGTTGCGGATTCCCCTGCGAGTGGGGCCGTGCGAAGCCCTGCAATTCGGTCCTCAAGACGTGGTCCTGCAAGAGGGGGATATCCTGTTTATCGCCTCTCGCGAGTCGGAATACTTTTTGACGGGGGGGCTGCTTCAAGGGGGCATGTACCCTTTGCCCCGGGATTACGACGTTGACATTTTCGCCGCGATTGCCATCGCCCACGGCAACGCACTTGGCCCGACGGGGATCAATGCCCCGGCGACGAATTTCAATATCAAGCCGGGCCCGGTGATTCCCCCCACGCGGGCGATTGTGGTCCGCACCATCGGCAACCAACAGATCAAGATCGACGTTGATTTAAAGCGGGCCCTCGACGATCCCAAGGAACGGCTGGTGATTCAGCCCCGCGATATGATCCTGCTCAAATACCGCCCCTCGGAGTTCATGGGCAACCTTGCGCTCAATATCGTGACGTTCAACTTCAGCATTCCCAACGGCGATTTCTAAGTCGGTTTAAGCAACTTACGTTCGATCCAGATCCAGCGTGAGCGACTCCGGGTGATTCGTGAGAGTGCCTCCAGGCCGTTTCTTGGCCCGTTCTCTGGTTAGCGCAGGCTTCTCTCCCAAAGCGTAATTGCAGGTCTATACCGTCGCCCGGGGATGCTGTCACCGAACGGTTGACAACTGCGCTCCGCCGGAAAAGACTGGAGGAACGTGTTTTTTTACCCCACAAGTAGCCCCATCAAGACGAGACAAAATGAATCGAGCGTTTATCACTGGCTGTGGCGGCATGTTGGGGGAGGCAGTTTATCCGTATTTCGTGCAGCGATATGACCACGTCCTGGCAACCGATAAGGCACCTTCCAGCAACTGGTGTTCGCAGTTGGACGTCCGGGATGCCGAGGGTTTGCGGAAGGCGATTGCCGAGTTCGAGCCCGACTTGATCTTGCACCTGGCGGCGGAAACCGATCTCGAGTTTTGCGAAGCGAATCCCGAAATCGCCGAAGCCACCAACGTCACCGGCACCCGAAACGTCGCCGAGTTGGCTGAAGCCACCGGCGCGGCGCTGGTTTACATTAGCACGGCGGGGGTATTCGACGGCGAGAAGGAAAGCTTCTACACCGAAGAAGACAAACCCAATCCGATCATGGTCTACGGCGACACCAAGTTTCGCGGCGAAGAAGTGGTCCGCGAAGTTTGCCGCAAGCACTACGTGGTCCGCGCCGGTTGGATGGTCGGCGGGGGCCCCGACAAAGATCACAAGTTCGTCAGCAAGATTTTGGATCAAATCTTGTCGGGACAAAAAACGTTGCACGTGGTCAACGACCGCTTCGGCACGCCGACTTACACTTACGACTTCGCGATGAATTTGTTCCAGTTGCTCGAAACCGAAGCCTACGGCACCTATCACATGGTGTGCGAGGGAGCGGGCAGCCGACACGACGTGGCGCTCGAGCTCGTGCGGATTTGCCAGCAAGGGGAGATCGCCGTCGAGGCCGTCACCTCGGAGTACTTCAAGGACGAGTATTTCGCCCCGCGGCCCGTTTCCGAAATGATGCTCAACGCCAATTTAGAAAAGCTCGGCATCAATCTGATGCGGCCCTGGCGCGATGCCTTGGAAGAGTACGTCAACACGCACTACGAAAGCCGTTTGGCGGACTTGCAGGCCAGAGAACGCGTGACAAGCTAGTGCTTCGTCAAACGAATATTTTTGGGTTGGATGCATCGTAAATATTGAACAACCAACAAGTTATCCGGCAGCCGACCCGAAAATTTCGGCTTGACCAGACACTAGCGGCCTGCTCAGTAGCCGAGCATGGAAAGCAGCTTGTACACGCCCAGCGCAAGGATTGCGCCCCCGACGACGACAAGAATCAGGCGAACGATTGGCCGAGACATG
>JBGTEU010000008.1:0-5462 GCA_041747595.1 Bythopirellula sp. | reverse complement strand
AATAAATCTTTGATCGCCCACTCGTAACCACGCGCGAACGCCAATCGCATCGTGAGCTGCTCCATGGCGGCCCGAAAGTAGCTGCCGAGGATCAAGCGGCGAGCGCTCCGGAGCGAGCTATGCCGCACGAGAAACAAGATGGTTCCACGGACGTGGTCGTGCAAATAAACGGGGGTGAAGAAACCGCGGTCGACGTCGGTCCAGTCGCGATGCCAGGCCCGGGAATCTCTGTGGCAGACCACTCGATAGCCGGCCCGCAAAAAACGGACGCACCAATCGGTGTCGCCCCAGTACAATCTCATCTGCTTGTCCCACAGGCCGAGCTGCAAGCACGTTTCGCTTCTCACGAGCAGCGAACACGCGGCAATCAAATCGACGTCGACAAGTTTTTCGGGATCGTGTGCCTGAGGGATCACGAAACTCACTTGCCCCGTCGTCATTTCGACCCGCAACCCCGCGGCCACAAGCCGCCCGCGGTCCTTGGGATCGTAAACGGCCGAACCGGCGATGCCCACTTTCGGGTCTTGCTCCATGGCCCCCACCAGCGGGGCGAGGCTCGCCGGTTCCAGGATCACGTCGCTATCCAAGAGCCAAATGTATTTTGGCCGCGGCTCGGCTTGGAGGGCGCTCTCCAAACCGACGTTAAAACCGATTGCGGTTCCCAAATTCTCAGAATTCTCGATCATGGCAACTGCGGGGAAATCTTGCCGCACACGCGCGGCCGTGCCGTCCGTTGATGCATTGTCGACCACAATGACCTGAATCCGCTCGGCGGGGTAATCCAAGAGAGCGATCTGCGACAAGAGCGAGACAATGTCCGCACAACGGTTGTAGGTCGCCGTGACGATTGCTACCAGCGGAACTGTGGCGGACCCATTTTCATTCACGAAATTTCATTCACGAAAGCAGCGACTCAAAAGCAAAGAATTCCGTGCGGCAAGCGGCGCGGAACGGACGGAAAACCACCCTGCAACAAAGCAGGCCCCCATCGGCACCGATGGCGACTCGTGCATCCATTCTAACTCGCCTCCATGGCAGCCGAAATACCCTGCAATTACAGCGCATTCCAACGGCCGAGGCTGCGCTTTCTTTGACCACCGGCACGCACAAAAAAGCCGCGAAAACTTGACTTCCGCGCCAAGTCGCATTCTAATAACAAGCAAGAAGGGCGTAATTTGTTCTCAGTCGGCGGCATTGATTTTCTCAACATGAAGATGGAAATGGCAACCGACTGCAATTCGTCCGTCGAGGCCCCAAGCGGGCTCAACCTGGGTCACCGCGAGCGGCTGGCACGCGCACGGGGGCACCGCATCCGCTGTGTCACGGTCTCAACCAAAATCAAGGCGATTGCCGTCGGCCCGCAGCCCAAGCTTTCTTTCGCCGACCGCGTTCTCGAAGCCACCTACGTCGTCTTTGAACGCTGCGTCGCCGCTGCCGCGCTCGTCGTTGGATCGCCGATTCTGCTTCTGGAAGCAATTGCCATCAAGCTCGATTCCAAGGGGCCCGTCTTCTTTCATCACGAGCGGGCGGCCCAAAGTGTCCCCACGCCAGGCCGCGATCTCGCCGACCGACCCGACTTGCAGGCGCCCGAGGGAGGCTTCCAACCGGATGAACTTTACTGGGTCCCCAAGCCGTTTCGTTTCGTGAAGTTCCGCACGATGCACCACGATGCGCTCTCGAAATTCCCCGAGCTCTACTGGTGGAATTACGACATCACCGAAGAAGAATTTGCGAACATCTATCACAATCTCGACGACGACCCCCGTGTAACGCGAATCGGCAAAATCCTCAGGAAAACAAGCCTTGACGAGATCGTCAACTTTTGGCACGTCCTGACCGGAGAGTGTCGACTCGTGGGTCCACGCCCGGAGATTGTCGATATCCTCCCCTACTACTCCGCCGAGGAAATGCGCAAGTTCACGGTGAAACCGGGCATTACCTGCCTATGGGCGATCCGTGGCCGCAGCGAACTCTCGGTTCGTGAAAAGAATCAACACGACCTCGAGTACGTGCAAACCCGCACGGTTTGGCTCGACCTGAAGATTCTCTTTCTCACGGCATGGTACGTGATTCGCGGCCGCGGCGCGTATTGAAGACTAACGGGCCAATTTCTGGCGGCACGCCTCGATCACTTCGTCGATCCGGTCGGCAAGCCTCACGCGTGGCTCGTATCCCAATTCGCTTTTGATGCGCGTTAAATCCGCGACCGAGTTTCTCAGTTCCCCCGGTTGTGCGACGGCATATTTCGGACGCAGTTCGGGATTGATCCGCTCGCACAGCAGGGCCGCGATCTCGTTAACCGAAGTGGCCACCCCGGTGCCGACGTTGTAGGTGCCCTGCGACCTCGCGGACTTGAGGGCACACAGGTTTGCCTCGACGATATCGCTCACGTGGACAAAATCGCGACGCTGCTCGCCATCGCCGAAGATCGTCGGCGGCTCGCCCCCCAGCAAGCCGTTGATGAAGATCGTAATCACCCCGACATAGGGCGTGAATGTCTGGCCCGGGCCATACGTGTTAAAATAACGCAGCACGTGGCAGTCGATGTCATTGGCCTGGGCGAACAGCCGGCAATACTTTTCCCCGGCGAGTTTCGAGACCCCGTAAGGGGATTGCGGTTCGAGCGTGAAACTCTCGCTGATCGGTTGGGGAGAGGGGCAATCGTCATAAACCGCCATCGACGAGGCATAAACCAGCTTCCGCACACAGCCGTAGGCACAACAGCGGAGCACGTAGAGGGTCCCCATCAAATTGATGTCAGCGACTTCATAAAATTGCGTGACCGAAGTGCGGATACTCACCCGGGCCGCTTCGTGAAACACGACTTCCACTCCGTCGATCGCTTGTTGCATATCCGCGACCGAACGGATATCCCCCTGTAGAAACCGGGCTTCGTCGGGAACATTTTCTCGTTTGCCCATCGAGAGATCGTCGAGCACGATCACGTCGTGCCCCTCCGCGAGCAGCGCACGCACCAAATGCGAGCCGATAAACCCCGCCCCCCCCGTGACCAGAATCCGCTGACCCATTTGTGCGTTACCTTTCGAGCGTGTTGCGGCAATCAATCTGGTGAGCCGGCGTTAAAACGAAGCGATCAACCGAGTGTTGAATGCCGACTTTCGTGTCGGAGAGGATCACGGAATTTGACACCACGATGGGATGCTCGATAGTCACGCGATCCCCCACGACGGTGTTCTGGAGTTTCGCGCCGGGGTGAATCTTGGCGTCCTTGCCGACAAGGCTTTCCTGGCCAACCGCTTCCAGGTGGAACATGTTGCATCGCAACACGTCTTCGGGATAGGTCAAGTTGATGTCCCACTTGACGACATTCTCGCAATATACCGGCGAGCCGTCGTCGACCATGATCTGAATCGTATCGGTGATTTCGTATTCGTCGCGCATGGCCGTGCGGGGAGTGCGGCGGATCGCGTCAAACACGTTCACGTCAAACAGATAGAGCCCGCAGCCCTTGATTTCGGTGGTGCTGTGGCGGGGCTTTTCGATGACCCGCCGCACGCTGCCGTCGTCGTTGAAGAGCACGGTGAAATTGCGTTGGATCGCGGTGGGATCTCTTTCGGTTTTGATGGCAAGCACGGCGCTAGCGCGGCGCTCCGTCATCGTGCGCTGCATGGCCGCAAGATCGTCGGTCACAAAAAAAATGTCGCCCAAAAAAAGGAGCACCGGCTCGGAGATAAACGGCTCGAGCTTCCCCAGGGCGTGGGCGATTCCCAGGGCCTGGGTTTGTTCCACGTACTGGATTTTCACGCCCAATTGCGAGCCATCGCCCAAGGTTTGAGCAATTTGGTGACCCAAATGACCGATCACGATCAAGAACTTTTTCACGCCCAACTCGCGGGCCATTTCGATCTGGTGCTGCAGCAGCGGTTTATTGCCAATCGGCAACAGGGGCTTGGGATACTGACTGCTAAAGGGCTGCATTCGTGTGCCCCGCCCTGCTGCCAGAATTGCCGCGATCATAATTGACTCTTTCCGTTCAAACTTGCTGCGATCAACGCGTGTTGGACTTCCATCTTAACGTGCCGGTTTTCACGGTTCCAGAGTTGGCGAGCCAAGATGATTCGCCGCGAACCAAGCCACAGGGATCTCTTGGGTTTCCCCCGAAATCGGGCCCGCAGCTTTAGTTTGCCGCGAGAGCCAAGTAGAATAGCGTGTGCCACAGGTCAATCATCGCCGTCATTGCCGACCGTGATAAGGCCCGCCTTGAGGAGCTCGCGAGTGTCAGTCGAATCGGGAATCAGCGTCGTTATCACGACCTACAACCGCCAAGCCATGGTGCGGAAGATTTTGGAGTGTCTCGATCGACAAACCCTCGCGTTGGATCGGTTCGAAGTGATCGTGGCCGATGATGAATCCCCCGACAGCACGCCGGAAATGGTCGAGGAAATGGCCGGCCGCGTTGGCTACCCCCTGCGGCACCTGCGGCACAAGAACCAAGGCCCCGGCGCTACGCAAAATGCCGGCATCCGGGCCGCGGCATTCCCTATCGTGCTGTTAATCGCCGACGACATCGTGCCGGCTCCCCAAATGCTCGCCGAGCATTTGAAAACCCACCGCGAATTTTCGGGCGAGGAATTCGGCGTTTTGGGCAAGGCGGCTCAATCTCCCGAACTGCCGCCGACCGCGATTCACAAAGTTTGGGATCCCTTTCAATACCATCGATTTGAGGGACGCCGCGAAATCGAAGGCTATCACTTCATGGGCTGCAACATCTCGGTCAAGAAAAACTTTCTGCTCACCAACGGCCTGTACCGTGAACGCCGCGGCATCGCCCACGAAGATATCGAGCTTGGATACCGTTTGTGGCAAAAGGGATTGCGGATCATTTATAACCCCGAGGCTTTTGCCTACCACGAGCACGAAGAATCGTTGGAGCGGATTTGCTCGCGGGCCTACGAACGGGGAATGAATTTCGATTTGCTCTCCGACAACCTGCCCGCGGAATTTGTGTTCCCGCTGTACAAAATTTTTACTCCGAGCGCCGGCCTGGTTGCGTGCCTCAAAATGCTGCCCCGCGAATGCGGGCGGTTTGTGTTGTTCAACGGTCCCGCGGTGAAGTTTTTCTGGCTCCCCCTTTTGCGAAGGGCAGAGAACAATCCGCTCGCCGCCAAATTTGCCACGCAAACCGCCTATCGGGGGGTGTCGGGATATTATCTGCGCAAAGGACTTCGCGACAAACAACGACAAAAATCCAACATGGCGGAACGACCCTGCGTCACGTGAGAATTCCGACGGCCAGTCAGGAGCAAAGTCAGACTTTATGCACATTGGAGTTTTATCAACACAGTTAGGCACTCCGGGCGGGCCTGCCACTTTCGACCGGCGGGTTCTCCAACACATCGCCGAAATCGATCACGAGAATCAAAATACGATCTACGCACTCACTGAACATGCAAAGAATGCGCTCGCGATTTCCAACGGCAATTTTCGTATCCGTTCGATCA
>JBGTEU010000007.1:0-7008 GCA_041747595.1 Bythopirellula sp. | reverse complement strand
CGCCACCAACCCCCACCACCCCGCCTCATTCTGGGCGAAACGTCCGCTGGCCCCTGGACCCATGAGATTCAGCGCCGGGGGCCAACTCCCATTCTCCCACCTCATTCAGCCGAAACAGTTCGGGATGGTACTGCATGGCGTTCCTAGTGGCGTTGGTGACAACGTGCAGCTTCTCATATTCGCGGTGCCCCCGGCTCATCATGGTCATAACCAACTCTCTGAGGATCAACGGGCGACCTTCCGCTAGAACCAGCTTGGCAGCCTGTACGCTGGTCATCCTAGCGTAGTCGCTTTTCGGTTCCTCAATCCCTAGCCGCTTGTAGGCGAGCTTGCTGAATTGACTGTGAGGCCGCTTGGCGAGTCGAGTTTGCAGGGTGCGGATTTCTTTGATCGCCAGCTTGTACTGCGATCTGGCGTGACGGATGAGGGAGTCGCGCTGCTGGATCGCCTCGTCTCTAAGCTTTTTGAAGGGGTCCATTCCCCCAGATTAGAAGCGCGAATCCGGTTCGCAAGGGGGCTTAGTGGAGCAACACAATCTTAGGACAGTACCGGGTTTCTGCAAATGCAACTTTTTTTCAGAAAATTTTCTTCGCATCAAGAGTGGCCGGCGGCAGCCCCTTAAGTTATAGAAGTGGGCTCCAGAGCCGGGAGACATTCTCGGCGACGCGTTTGCCCAGTGACCGGCGACGCCAAGTGTCGAGATCCATCAACTCGGAGCGGTCGATGTAGTTTTGCTGAAGCTCACGTAAGCGCGTGGTGAACTCGCGGTCGTAGATGGCGAGTGATATCTCGAAATTGAGCCGCAAGCTGCGGGGATCGAGATTCACGGAACCAAACAAACTTAGTTCGCCGTCGACGGTGACGCTCTTGGTGTGCAGCAAGCCGTGATGGAAATTGGCGATTCGCACCCCGGCCGTCAGCAACTCGCCCTTGGAGGCTTGGCTGGCATGACGCACAAGGCGGGAATCGACCCGTGAGGGCACGACCAAAATAACCTTCACCCCGCGTTGGGCCGCCGAGGACAACGCCATCAGCAAGGTTTCATTCGGCACGAAATAGGGCGTTGTCAGGACCAATTCCTCGCGCGCGGTGTAAACCGCCATCACGAGAATTTGTTCGATCGCGCCGCGGATATAGGCGGGACCCGAGGGAAGCACCTGTACGGCAGCATTGCCGATCTTCGGCAGGGGATGGGCATCTCCCGATTGCTGCAGTTCGGAGAGATCGGTGTTCGACTCGATATACCAGTCGGCAAGAAACGTGATCGCCAGCGGCTCGACCGCGGGGCCCGTCATGCGGACCATCGCGTCGATCCACTGACCGACACCGGCATCCTTTTTAAAATAGCGGGGATCGACAAGATTCAGGCTTCCCGTGTAAGCGACGCGACCGTCGATCACCACAATCTTGCGGTGCATGCGAATGTCGAAGCGAACAAACGGCAATCGCAAGAGTCCGCCCGTGAGCGCGTCCTGAATATGCACGCCCTCCTCGCGAAGTTTCTGGGCCGCGCTGCTTTTGAGAAATTTCCGGCTCCCTAGGGCGTCCACAAGCACGCGGCAAACCACGCCGCGACCGCTGGCACGGAGCAAGGCCGCGGTTATCCTGTCGGCCTCCCCACCGACTTGCCAAATGTAGAATTCGAGATGGCAGGTGCTCTGGGCGGCGTCGATGTCGGCTTCCAAGCGGTGAAACACTTTCTGCCAGCTATCGATAAGTTCGATCCGGTTCCCCGGCAACGCGGGCAGGCCAAAAGTTTGTTTTCCCAGATGGGCAAGTTGCTCGCTCTTGGTGCTGAGCTGCAGATGATCGTCTTCGAAACGCTCTTCAAGTTGCTGGAGCCACTCTCGTATAGGGGGATAGAGATTTTCGAAGCGGCGGGCACGACGTTGGCCCAGCCGCAGTTCCCCCAAGAGCATGTAGACTAATGGTCCCGCCACGGGGAAGACAAAAATCACCAGCATCCAGGCGAGGGTCTCGCCCACTGGCCGACGTTGCATAAGTACGCGGAAGGCCAAGGCGAATTGAACCGCCAAATGGGTGAGAACGAACAGATAAGTGGTCAAGTGCAGATGTTGCAGGTCTTCAAGCATGGAAGCAGGATAACATGTGCTAGGCCAGAAGCGAAATCACGCGCAAAGCGTGTCATTCTTGCCACAGAAACTCCGTCACCAAGGGCAGATGGTCCGAGGCTTGATGGGCCATCTTCGTGCGGCAAGCGAAGCAATGATGCACGTTCAAAGGGCCACGGAAATAAACGCGGTCCAGTGGCCGCATCGGAAGGATCGCGGGGAAGGTGCGCATCATGCCCCCAGCTAACTGAAATCCAGCCGGTTCGAGGACGCGTCGACCCAGGCTCCCCCATACGTCGTTGAAATCGCCACCCACCACAATCGGCGTTCGTCGCTGGGCGTCTGCCAGCAAATGGTGCTGAAGTAATCGGCGGAGTTGAAATTTCCGCTCGGGACCCGCCAATCCCAAGTGCAAGTTCGCCAAGAGCAGCGACCGCGTGTGCTCGCCGACGGTCACCTTGCAGCGGGCCAGCAGGGCTTGGCGTCGTTTTTTGAATCGAACCGTGAGATCGAAACTTTCAATCTCGCTGAGAGGAAAACGGCTGAGGATGGCGTTGCCGTACCAGCCTTTCTTGAGCGTGACATTTCGTTGGAAGGCTATGTGCGTGAAACCGAGTTCCGCGGCTAACAGTTCCGCCTGCATGTCGTGGTGCGATCGCGGCACGTCTTCATCGACTTCCTGCAGAAAGGCGACGTCAGCCTGCAAATGGGCCAGCGTTTCAATAATCCGTTCAGGCCGATATCGTCGGTCTCGCCCGCCGATTCCCTTATGGATGTTGTAAGTCACAAGTCGCAAGTGCATGCGGCAATCATAGCTGTATAAAGCAGGGTACGGCTAGCGTAGGCAAGCAATAACAAAAGAAGCTACGCACCAAGTTGATAGGGAATATCCGTGGTAACAACCTCGGAAAGGTCCAGCTTTTGGCTTGCGTGATCTATGTCGATACCAACAAGATTGCCTGCTTGATCATAGTCCAGAACAACACCTTCCGACACCACGTTACTTTCAAAGCTGGGTACAACAGCCAAATCTATGTAAAGCGAATCTGTCTCAGGGTAATAACTTAGTTTCACGGCTTGAATCCTCGAACAGGAAAAGCCATACGGACGGAGAAGCACTTTTATAAGTATAGCTTCGGTAGATACTCAAGCCAACTTACGCGGCGAAGCGGCGTTCTTCGGCGGTGGGAGGCGTTTGCACTTTGGCGGCGAAACGCTTGCGGCTCAGATGATTGGCAAAGTCGATCAAACCAGGCAGAAGCCGCTTGGTGAGATGCGTTAGCTTGGCGTAGTGTTGCATCACCACCACGGCTTCGTCGCGGCGAATCGCATTCACAGCGCGGACGGCGACTTTGTCGGCACTGGTGAGCATCCATTTGGGAGGTTGCTTGGGGGCATGTCGATCGGGACCATGCAGGCCCGAATCGAAGAAATCGGTCGCCACGAAACCGGGACAGATCGCCGTAATGCCCAAATTCGTGCGGGCATATTCCGCGCGGAGGGATTCGCTGAATCCCATCAAACCAAATTTGCAGGCGGAATAGGCAGCCAATTTTCTTGTTCCCACCAATCCAAAAAAGCTCGACACGTTGAGCACGTGCGCCTCGGGTTGCGAGAGCAGCGTGGGCAAGAGCAATCGCGTGAAGTGCATGGGGGCGTGCAAGTTGACGGCCAGCAAATGCTCGCAATGCTCGGCACTCATCTGATCGGTGCGGCCGTAATACGTGACCCCCGCGTTGTTGATCAAGAGATCAAAGCCCCGCCAACAATTGAGGCCGTGATTCACACTGGCGGTAATTTCGCTGAGCTGGCTCACGTCGCAATTGCGCGTGGTGACCGAAACCCCGCGTGTCTTGACGGCAATGGCCACTTCGCTCAATCCCAAGGGATCGATGTCTAACAGGTAGAGGTTGGTCCCTTCATCGGCCAAGCGGAGTGCAATCGCACGACCGATGCCTGCGGCTGCGCCGGTAATGAGTGCAGTCTTATTTTTTAGCGTTTGCATCGATTGCCCCCTGGCCAGATGAGTGATTTGCTTAAGCGGCGGAACGGAGTCGTTTTGTTTGTTCCCTGGGCGATAACCGGGCCGGCACTACGGTGCGGCTCAATTGGTAGCGATCTTCGCCGCGCAACAATGCAACGCCCCAGTTCTTGAGGTGGTATTTGCCGCCGTTGTAAACCGAGCGGTATTTTTCCTTGTTCGTCAACGCGGCCACGTTGGTGGGCACGATCCGCATATTGAACGCCAAGCGGTGACGGTCGGTGCTGTTGGCAGGCGACCCATGGATACATCGCTCGGTGAAGATGATGAACTGGCCTGCCTTTACGGGCACGGTGGCGACCCGCTGTGGATCGCGGTCGAATTCGAGCGAGAAATTCGCTTTGTAAAAACCTTCTTCGCCGCCGAACTTGATTTTGTGAATCTTGCCGTGCGTGCCGCGTATAAACTGCAGGCATCCGTTTTCGGGTGTCGCATCGTCGACGGCGATCCACACGGTGAGCTGAAACATTTCGTCGAGCCGCGGCGGATAAATCGCCGGGTCGAGATAATCTTCAACCATGAAGGTGCTTGCCTGATGAAATTGAATCGCCGGTGATTTGGGACCCTTGTAAAACATTTGGGTACGCCAGCAGAGCAAATCGGGTCCCAACAGTTGGGCGGCCCGTTCGACGATGGCCGGGTGATTCATGTACTCCCACAGTCGTGGCATTTCCAAATGCCGGTCTCGCGGCGTGACAAAGCCATAGGTTTTGGAGTTTTCGTTTTCGACGGCCAGCATTTCGTTGCGAAAGTCGGCCATCTCTTCCCGGGAGAAGGCATCGAAGGGGCCGATAAAACCGTTCTTATAGAACTCGCCGATCTCGTTATTGTCCATGCGATAAGCCGGGTCGTCGACTTTGACACGCGGCTCAAAGGAATCGGGGATTTTGAATTTGCAGGGCTCGTCGATGTACGCCCGCGAGACTCCGCTCTTAATGAGAATCCAGAACATCCTGTAGTGCCAATTGGTGACGATCGAGCGGAGGTCACGAGGCAGAATTCGCTTGGGTAGGTGGAGAACTTTATACAGGGCCAGAATCGTGAGACAGGGAACTATCAACGCACGTTGCCAGAGGGGACGCACTTTGGGATGCAGATTCATATTCAACACGCCTGAAAAAGGAGCGAATAGCGCGGATTCCCTGGCAAGCTTCAAAAGTCCTGCTGCGAATCCGTACCGATCACGCGGACTTTGCCGTGTGAGCAGACAGGAGTTTTATCGGTCCGGCGACGGGAGCCGGTTCAGCGAAAGAGAGATTTCGGTGGGTGCTGGCAGTGGGGCAGTCAGGGAGAAAAAATTAGCCGAAAATTAGTTTCCATCGTGCTAGCACCCCAATTACAATCGGAATCCTGTAGTGTCGCGGAGAAGAGGCACAAACTCTCTGCAACCTAGCGAGTTTTCCGGATGAAATCCGATCCTGTCTCGACCCGATCCTCGGGTGAACTCAAGACGGCTCTGCCCGACGACCAGGAAATCGACAGCCTAACTGTCGAAGACCAAGCGGCCGTCGAGACGTTTATGTTTGAAGTCTCGGCGGGGAAGAAAGCGGCTAAGTCGCTCTCCGCGGACCAAATCTCTCCGGCAATTCGCATCGAACTGCCACACCCGGCGAATAAGACCCTACGGCCAAAAAAAGTCGAACCGGTTCCCGATGGCAAACGACGTGTTGACGATGTGATCGTTCGACCACAGCCGAGCAAGCCGACCAAGAATCGGTGGCGGATGCCGCCATGGATGGCAAGCGTTTTGTTCCACGCGGCCGTGATCATCCCGATGGGATTCATGACGATCGCCTCGCTCGAACAACAGTTCGATTTTAGCTTGACCCTGAGCGCGGAGCCTGCCGCTGCGGATGAGGTCATGATTGACGAGATCGCGATCGAGCCCCCCGCGGAATTTGAGAATCTCGAAAACCAACTTGTTAGCGAGATCACGCAGGCAACCGCCATCACGAGCGATTTGGATGCGGAGGTGGCGCTCGCTGATTTATCGAGTGTATCGCTCGCCGATGCGGCGCTGAGCGATGCCGCGGCACTTTTCGGAACACAGGGGGGCGGACTTTCAGAAATCGTTCCCTCCGGCGAGAAGCTCACGGCGAGCTTTTTCGGCACCAAAGTCGATGGCCGCAGGATTTTGTATGTGCTCGACAACTCGGGTGGCATGCAAGGGGGTGAACTGGAAGCCTTGGTCGACGAGCTTTTACGGAGCGTGGAATCATTGTCCTCGGAACAAGAGTTTTACGTCGTCTTCTACAGCGACATGCTCTATCCGCTGTTCTACCCGAGTGCCGTGGAACGATTTGTTCCTGCCAATGATCGATTCAAGCAGCGATTGAAGGCATGGCTCGAGACGGTGGAATTTTGCCAGGGGAACGAAGTCGACAAGGCGATTGAGGCTGCGACGATGATTCGACCCGACGTGGTATATTTACTTACCGATGGCGACTTAGACAGCACGCGCGACCAGCGCCGCATGGCCTTTTTGACCGATGCCCGCGGTAGAAAATTCCCCATTCACACGTTCGGACTGGGGACGGGTGAAAAAAGCAGGCCCGCGGACAAACTACGACTGGTGGCCGAAGCGAATGGCGGCACGTTCCGCGCGGTCACCGTTTCCGCGGAGGCCAGGGCTCGCGCTCAGCAAAAGAGCAGGCCGTATCACGACAAACAGCCGGGCAAGGTATGGGGCCTGAACGTGGGTCGCGGCTGGGGGCGATGACCAATTTGTGTAGCCGAAGTCGCCGGACTTTGGAGATGTTCGTCTCGGATCTTCGGTTACGCGCAAAAAAGCGGGTCCCGGACGAGCCAAATACACATTGACTTAACGAATCAGTCAGGGGCAATTGCACCGACGCGTCACAGTTCGTCCGAGACCCCGCGGGCCAGCAAATTAAA
>JBGTEU010000006.1:0-4998 GCA_041747595.1 Bythopirellula sp. | reverse complement strand
GTGTTCGATACTTATCACTTTGGCCACGATCGGACCATCCAGGCGAATTTGCGGGAACTGGTGCCCCACTTGGCGCTCGTGCAACTGGGGGATCGCCGTGTGCCCCACGGCGTCGACCAACAGCGTTGTCCTCTTGGCGAGGGCGTCGTGCCCTTACGGAAAACCATCGCAGGACTGCGTGAAGCGGGCTATAATGGTGATTTCGATATCGAACTCGCGGGTCTGGGCTTTGAAGCAGGCGGCTATCACCAGTTATTGACCGATTGTCGCCAACGCGTCGAAGCGATGTTGCCCGAGCTTAGCAAGTCGAACACTTAGGCTCTGCGGCGATTTTGCTGCAATTTGCACATGACGCGTTCGCTGGTAATCAATTCGCAAATCGTGATCCCCAGCACGGAACTAGTCACGTCGTTTGCCCGTAGTTCCGGGCCCGGTGGACAAAATGTCAACAAGGTGAACAGCAAGGCGATTCTCCGCTGGAATTTCCGCGAATCGACTTCGCTATCCACCGACGTGAAAACGCGATTTGAGTCGAGCTTTGCCACGCGGATTAACCAAGCCGGTGAAGTCTTGTTGTCGAGCGACAGGTATCGCGATCAAGGCCGTAACCTGGCCGATTGTTACGAGAAACTCCGTCAACTCATTCAAGCCGCTCTCGTTGTGCCGCGTAAACGCACGAAAACTCGCCCAACGCGTGGTTCTATTGAAGACCGCCTGCTCAGTAAACGTCGGAAGTCACAAGTCAAACAGCAGCGAGGCTTTCGTTCCTCGGACGACAATTGAACTCGATTGTCTTAAACTGTTATATCACCAGCCTTTGTGAGCCTTGGCATGGCAAAGTCGACTTTTCTTTGTGGTCGGTAATTGCCTCCTGCTCGCTCGAACGGTTAGAATTAAGAACCTCATCATACGAGGCTGCTCCCAGCAAAAAAAGTGCTAGGGAATCCGACCACGGCCCTTTTCTGATTACGCAGACCTCAACCGTTCTCTTCGACAAGAAAGGTAGTCGATTGATCTGTGACGGCACGTCGCCAGATGGCTCTTCGCCCGTCACTGTGTTCAGAGAATTGTATCATGCCCGCTCACGAGAGTGATGGGAAAGGTTTTCTCATCTGGCACAGAATGGAGGATCCTAGAAATGCAAGCGATCGATACCAAGACCCAAGCCAATGCCGCTTGGATGGAACACGAGATACTCAATCACGTCAAGCAAGCCCTTCGCGTGACACTTGGCTGGAAAGTTCCTCCCGAGGGAATTTCTCGCAAGCTTTCGAGCGTGCAATTCACTCTCAAGTCTTTTCAACGCCATCTCGAACGGTTGATGAACATTGAAGAGCAAGATGGCTATATGGTCTTCGTGGAAGAGCTCAAACCCAACATGCACTTCCGCGTCGATCAGTTGGAGCGGGATCACGACCGTTTTCGTCGAGCCATGAGCTGCTTGTTGCCGAAAGTGGATTCGCTCAGCGCATATGACGACGAAGAAATCGAAGCCGTTTGCGAAGAAATTCACGCGCTACTGGAGCGAGTAGACCACCACGACCGGCAAGAGGTCGACCTGTTGCAAGACTCGATGTGGTTAGACGAAGGGGGCGAGGGCTGACTTTTCGCCTGCGCTGGTAATTGTCCTGTTCGCTTTGCTACCACCTTTGCAGATGAATGCATGGAATTTCGTGCGTGGGGTTCGCCCAAAGTGGACGTTTTGGGGTAGAATTGAGTCAGACGCATCTGGTGTCTTTCAAGAACTCACTATTCTCACTTCCACTTCATGGCCAAACGCATACAGCATCTCGACAATTACTTCGCCGATTGGCCTTTCACGCCCGGCCAGGTCTTAGTGCGTGAGGTGAAAGGTTCTGATGGTCGGCCTCTAATCCAGATGCGCGTCGACATGGGCATCATTCAGATGGAAATTGCCGGTCGACCCGACGGTGCGAAACCCGAGGGATTCGACACCTATTACGACTACTTGTTGTCGCTCTCTTTCGCCGAGGGGCCCGCGTTTCAACTCGACGGCCAACGCTGTGGCGAAATCGACCGCGAGTTTTATCAGTTCTATCACCGAAGAGTTTGTTGGTTGACGCTCAACCGTTATGCCGAGGCGATACAAGATGCCGATCACACGCTCTCGCTGATGGATTTCAGCGCGGCTTACGCTCCTGATCCACAGTGGGCGATGATGCACGAACAGTACCGGCCGTTCGTGATGTTCCATCGCATCCAGGCCCTGGCGCTGGTGGAACTCGAGAAATCGAATGCTCGCGGTGCGATCGAGGCGGTTGACGCGGGATTGTCTTCATTGCGGAAACTGTTCGAATCGCAATCCGCGCTCGAGCAATTCGAGGAGGATACGTTCGTCGAGAAGCTTCGCGAGATGCGCGATTCCATCGCAAAGCACTACGAAATCGGACCTACGCTTGCCGAACAACTCGCACAGGCCATTGCCGAGGAGCAATACGAGCTAGCAGCCAAACTTCGCGATCGCATCGACCACGGTTCGCGGAAGTGATGTCAATCTTTTCCGCTTGCGTCGCCTGGGAGATCAGCGCGGCAGCCGGCGACCGCCAAAATCACTACTATTTACAACGCTTAGCCCCCAAGCTTTCAAGCGCCGAATGTCCCACGGCAAGCTAGCGTCTCAATAAATAACCGTGAATTCAGCAGATACGCTCCGCAAGGAATTTCTTTCGCACCATTGGCACGCGCTGTGCGTAGAATGACTGTGTGTCAAGCGACACCATCTTATCTAAATGGAACGGAAGCTAGTCTAACCAACGCAGGGAGTGTGTCATGTTGGTCCTCACCAGGAAGCAAAGTGAAACGATCCAAATCGGCGATTCCATCACCATCACCGTCTTGCGCATGAAGGGGAAAGCGGTGCGGCTGGGAATCAAAGCCCCTCACGATTTCAACGTCATCCGCGGGGAATTGGCATTTGATCTCGCCGATGTACAGCCAAACGTTGCAAATGAAAGTGATAAGTCGACAGCTGAAATCCAGCAGCCCGCGAAGTCCAAGTCGCGAATTCGCGGCAATAGTCAGGTTCGCCAAGGCGATTCCTGGTCGACAAAACCGGAGCTACCCGTTGCGTCGGCTACCAGTTCCGTGGCGGCGACTTGGAGTATCTGAACGACAAGGTCTTGCATTACCGCGCTAACACGCCATTGGGTTCCTGTGCCACTTCCAAGTATTCACTCGGGACGGAAGGTACGGACTCGGGAAACGCAAGGAAGTCGGGCGTCGGCAATTGAAGCTGTGGCGGCACGGATACCTGTTGCACGCCGTCTGAGCTGGTGTATCCGCGTAATTCGGCCACTTGTTGCAGCAAAATCCGCCGCACTTCGAGAATGCTTTGCGGATGGCGATGCACCATGCTGTGATCGGCGGTGACCACGATTTGTGATTCCGCATCATCGAGTTTTGCACTTTCAAAGGTGACGACGCCGTCTCCTCTGCCACTGGAGAATAGCTTAACGAAGCCTTTGTCGGGGACCTCGCCGATGATGTTGTTATATTTCACCCACGAGCCGTGATGCGCCGTGAGCAGCACCGGCAACAGCGGCGAATTGGGGGCCAACGAGTCGATACTCGTGCTAATGTCTAGCGGTGCTTCGGGCCGGAAGAAGTTTGGGTTGCGCGCGATCAATTGATGTTTGCCTTGCATCAACTGAGCCGGCACACGGATCAATTTTCGGCCCAGCCAGCGCGTCGTGTCGTTGGCAAATTCGCTCCCGCGATGCGGCGTGCCGATCGTAATCACCCGTCGAATGGAAGGATTCGGATCGAAGAAATAAGTCTGCGCGAGTCCGTCGCGAATCTCATCGTCAGCCGAAAGTTCGCTGAAAGGCCGTTCGCTGAGCGTTGCCCAAAATTCGTTCCCGCTGTCAACCGTCTGCAACTTCGAAACGAGCCCCCCCATGCTGTGCCCCACGAGCACGGTTTGATCGAGAGCGGCGCAAGTTCCCTGCGGATCGAGTTTCTGTCGCATTTCCGCCAAGTCTTCCCGCATTTGTGCGGCACTGAACCAAAACGGCTGTCCGGAAGGATAAAGATAGAACCAGAACTGGTAGTAATCGCGAATCTGAGGATCGCTGCGCAGGTCGTTAAACATTTCCATCCATGTGACGGGACTCGACCACAAGCCGTGGACCATCACGACGGGGATCTTGCCGGGTTGGAACGGCTCGAGCATGTAGAGTCCCTGCTCTTTGGTGACCTTTTCCGGTTTTAAGAGTCCCAGCGTTGAAAGTCGCGAGTCGTCGAGTGCCGGTTGACTTAGCGTGTGCGCCAGCGGCGTGCTCAGATCGGTTTCCAAGGGGACGATGCGATTCGCTACCGAGACCGTCGGTTGGTTCAGAGGGTCGTGCAATTCCAGAACAGCGAACTGCACCGGGTTTCGCTCGGCCGTCTCGAGGTTCACCCGCATAAAGGCCGTGACCGGGAACGATAAATCGCGAGGGTAGTATTGCTCCTGCGGATCCCTCCCTTCGTGGTACTTGCGTACGGCAATCAACGGCACGCCGAGGCCAAAGTTATGGTAGTGATTCCGCAGACCGTGAATTTCGTAGTCCGAGACGAACTCAAAATGGTCGATATCATCTTCGTGCCAACCTTCGCTATTGAGTCGGACCTCAATTTGACAATCGTGGTTCGCTGTCTTGATGGTCTGCGTCGTACCCGGTCGTAGCGTGTCGCGCTTTTGCACGATGCGCAGTGCACCTTCGAGAGACGCGTTATAGAGATCGCAGGCCCGACGGAATTCGGGATCATAGGGATTGCAGGCGGTGGCATACTTGGCGTCGAACAAATAGCGATAAGAGTGCAGCACCGCAGCGCCGTACAGTTCGAGGGCTTGGCTCTGCCGCATGGCCCGCTCAGCTTGTTTACCCCCGACGTAAGCCAACTCGGCTTGTGCGTATACGTGCTCACGATTGGGACTGCGGGCGTCAATCTCGTCGAGCTTAGCGAGCAGTTCGTTGCGATCCCCCTTTAACGAGT
>JBGTEU010000005.1:0-4051 GCA_041747595.1 Bythopirellula sp. | reverse complement strand
ATTCCTGGCCGCGCCGCGCGACACTCACCGGGGCCGTGGTGCCGTCGGGCTTGGCGACTTCCACTTGGAAGTTGGCCCCATCGACGGGCTCGCGATTTTTGTCGAGCGCTCCGACGGCGAAGTCAACGAGGCTGCCGCGCTGATAGCGGCGTTGATCGAGCCGCACAAACACGGCCTCGCCCCCCGTGTCGTCTTTACGCGAGAGCCACAACACAAGTTGCCGCCAAAAGCGATTTTGAAACTCGCCAAAACCTTCCATTTGCCACCGCCATGTCGTGTCGAAGGCAATCGCGGCGGTGCGGCCATCCCCCCAACCCCCAACCACAACCAGTGGTGAACGCTGCGGATCCGTGGCCTCGGCCACGACGGCGGCGTTCGGTTTCAAGCCCAAGCGATCAAACCGGTTCGCACCATCGAGGGGTGGAAGTTTTTGCCAGTCGAGTTTTGCCGCGATGTTTTCATCGAGTTGGAAAATCGGGTGCAGCGTGTTGCCGGCAGCGAGCGGCAACATTCGCACAGGGCCGGTCAGGTGCATGTCTTGCCGGGTCGGCTCACCGAAATTCTGCCGCTCGGCGGGACCCATGATGATGGGCAACACATCGTCGAGGGGCGTGTTGCGAAATCCGCCGGGCCCGAAACTGTGAAACCCTCCGAGCATGGCGAGCCCCGTCCCTTGGCCGACTTCATCGGCAATTTGTTGCCAAGTTTCTTCGCTCAATCCAATATAGTCGACGTTTCCCAATAGAAAAACGTCGAACTTGCCCTCGCGGAGTTGCTCGCGGAAATCAAGCTGCTGGCGGCGATAATTCAGCAACTCGTAGCGGACGTGTTGATCGGGATAAGAGCTCAAGGCACTTCGTACGAATCGTGGCTCGATGCCGGGCCCACCGCCGACGCGTTGGGCACCCACCAGATAGAGCACATTGATGCCCCCCTTCATCACGGTGACAAACGTGCTTTGCGTATTATTGGTGGTGGCGACTTCCCCCTCGGGGGCTTCGACGGACACGGAGATTTTGTATTCCCCCGGTTCGCGGGGCGTGTGGGTGAGCGAGATGGGAATCTGCGGTCTGCCACTGTCGATGGTCACCTGCCGGGTGTCGACGGCCACCATTTCGCCTTCGGCGTTTTCCCACAGCAGTTGCACTTTGACGGTTTGATTGGCGTAGCCGTTGGCGGTGACCGTCGCCTGCACGGTGGCCGGCGTTTCGGCGAAGAGCACGTTATTCACGAGTAGATCGTCGACGCGCAAATCGGATTGCAGCCCCAACGAAGGCTTGCCGAAAGTAAACGTGTAGAGCGGAATGCGATCGGTCGCCAATCGTTCGACGGGAATTTGCGGTGGTTCGTCGCGGGGAGCGAACGCGCGTTGCGCCCCGTCGCTCATCACCAGCACGGCCACGATTCGCTGCTGCGATTCGCGCTCCAACACGTCGTCGAGCGCTGCACCAAGGGCCGTTTGGGCCCCGTCGGCATCCTCGGGGAGTGCAAACTGGCCCTCTTCGAGATTCACTTCGCTCGTCGTCTCGTCGAAGCGGTAGAGTTTGAGATCCCAGGATTCCGCCAACTCGGTAAATTCATCGCGAGCCGCGGCAAGCGCCTCTTTCAAGGCCTCCCAACGGGAAGCGTCGCCGAGTGAATCTTCAATTGTCATGCTCCGCGAACTATCGGCCAACAGCAGCAACGTGCCGGGAAGTTTTTGAGTTTCCGTCGTCACCAATGTTGGTCGCAGCATGGCAATAAACAATAAGAATGCGGTCACTCCGCGCAATGCGAGCAAGATCGTGCGTTGCCGTGGTGAAAGTTTTTTTCCGCGGGGCCCTACCGTCAGCACAGCCGCCAACACCGCGGCCACGCCAAGCGTGAACCACCAACCACCGACGGGATCGACCGACCAACTGGTCATGGTTGCCGTTCCCCGCGATAAAACCGGTTGGCGAGCAGGTGTTCGCTGCTCCACACGAGGGCCACCAGCGCGATGGCCCAGGAGAACAATTCCTGACCTCTGCGGCCGATGTTCACATATTGCTCCACGTCGTCGAGCGACTTGGCCAAGTGAACCCGCTCGGCGGGGAGTGCCGCGACAAGGGTTTGCGGGTCGATACGTTCCAAGCGACTCAATTCCGCGGCCGCGTTGATGCTAAACCCCTCGTCGAGCGAACCGCTCGCGCCGCCGGCGGCAACGCGATAGTTCCCCAGCTTGTGCGTCGTGCCGATGCGGATCGTGTCCTCGCCGGGGGGCAACGTGCGACGAAGCGCTTCCCCATTGGGCTCCTTGAGAACAAAGTCGGTCACCCGCTGCCGTGGTGAGAGACGCAGATTGACGGTTTCCCCCGCGTCGAAATTCAATTCGCTCCCTTCGCTTTGCGACAAGTAACCGACGAGCTGGTTGGCGAGTGCCACGAAGGGCCACGGCTCGGGGTGGGTGGGGAGCAAGTTCCATGGTTCACGCCCCACGGGGGAGAGTGGATCGGACACCGACGTGGTAAAGGTCATCACGCGGCCCCGGCCCAGAGGGCGCTCGATGAGTGCCGGCTGATTGTTGGCGTAACGGGCCACGATATAAGCATCGCCGGCTAATTCGCCGAACTCCCAAGAAGTCCACACGGGGTAAATCTGCCAGGGAATTTCTTCGGCATAGTTCCGCAACCCCGCGAGTGCTGGGTGATCGAGTCGCTGGGGTCGGAACCATGTTTCTTGCCGCGAGCGAAGTTTCAACGTGCCGGGCAAAATTTGCTGGGGGGCTTCCCCGTTAAAACCACTCGGCACGGCGCGGTTTCCCAAAAAGATTCCCACCCCGCCCCCTTTGCGAGCATATTCGGCCAAGTGGTTCCAAAGTTCGTCGGAAAGGGGGGGAGGATCGAGTAAGCAAACCGCGTCGAATTCGTCGAAATTGGTTTTCGCCGCGCCCGCAAATTTTTCCACCGTGCAAAGGAACCGCTGCGGCGCGTTCACGCCAAGCAACGACGGGCTGAGCGCTTCTTTGAGAAAAAGCGCATCGCTTGCCCCTGAATCGCCAAGAACACTGTCGCCGAGCAGCAATACGTTCGCCCCCGGTCGTACCTCAACCGTAAAGTAGCGGCGGTTGTCGAATTCCAGGGGATCGCTCGTCGCGAGTTGAACTGCCCCCTGGTGCGTGCCGAGTGGTAAGTCGCCGAGCGTGAACTCCGTTTGTCCTGTTCCCTCGGGATTGATTTCCACGAGGCGTTGCCCGCGCTTCACAAGCTTGCCCGCGGAGTCTTCGAGAAAGATTTCCACCAGGGGCTGCTCGGCGTAGCCGGTGCTGTTGACGTCGACCGTAATGTTGAGCGGCTCGCCGGGCCGGAGCGAAACGGTGCGGAGCTTTAAGGGTGCGAGCGACAGGTTGCGGTTGTCTCGATTGCCTACTTCGACAAAATAAATTCGCACGTCGGGGGATCGCTCGAGCGCTTGCTGGATCGTCGCGAGCGAATCTTCGCCGAAGGATGCGGCGCTCAAGTCGCTGAACACGAAAACTTCCTGCCGGCGTTCCGTTTGATCGGCCACAAGTTCGACGGCGTTGCGAATCGCGTCAGCCAACGGGCGGGGACTGCTCTCGGCGGTCAGTCCTTGCAGCCGCGATTCGGCCGTCCTCTTGTCGGCCGCGAAACCGCTGGTTGTGCGACTCAGGTCGATCACCGCAATTTCCGTATCGTCGGGGAGCTTCTCGACCAGCGACTCGGCCATGGTGCTCGCCGCGGTGAGCCGCGTTTCGTTTCCTTCGACATATTGCATCCGCAAGGAGTTGTCGAACACGAGGGCCACGGCCAGCGGGGCGCCTTCCTTGCCACGGAGCCCCGTGCCGCGCAAAGTGGGTCGAGCCAGCGAGACCGCAATCCCGGCGATCAACACGCACCGCAGCGCCAACAACAGAAGATGCCGAAAGTTAAGTTTGCGGCGGTTGGCGTCCCGGTGTTGTTTGACAAATTGCAGCGCGGGAAACGAGAACTGCCGAGGTTGGCGGCGCATGATGAGATGCAGAACGATCGGCACCGCGATCAATCCAATTCCGGCCAACAGCGCGGGGGTTAGG
>JBGTEU010000004.1:0-7370 GCA_041747595.1 Bythopirellula sp. | reverse complement strand
CAAGGCGCCCAAAGACGTGTGGCAATTGCTGGAAGAAGCCGACAACAATCAGTTTGTGTGAGAATTAATCCCCCTCACTTGCAGGGAGGGGCTAGGGGAGGGTTTTCATCGCGTCTGTAATGGAATGATGCAATGGCTAAGACCCCTCCCCTAACCCCTCCCCGGAATACCGGGGAGGGGGATGATAACCAAGAAGCAACCGGATCAAATGAATTCGCCCTGCGTGCAAAAAACGGTAGTGATTCGCAGCGAGCAAGGCCTGCACGCGCGGCCTGCTCAGTTGTTGGCACGCTTGGCATTGGAATTTCAATCGACGATTGAGCTTGTTTGCAACGGCCAGCGCGTGGATGGCAAAAGCATTTTGCACATGCTGACGCTGGGGGCCGTGCAAGGAACGGAAATAGTCATCGAGGCCCAGGGGCCCGATGCCGAAGCAGCATTGGACGCACTCGCTCGCCTTGTGGAGAGCGATTTTGCGGCCGACGAAATCATTGGCCAAGAAAGCACTGGTTAGAAGCCACTCGCGAAGCGCATCCTCCCCAGGGAGGTGCGACTTGCATGAAGTGGTCCGGTGAGGTCTTGGCGTGGAAACATGGGTGTCCAGTCCCACGACTGGGCGCGAGCGTACAACACGGATCATTAGTGACGACGCATTGTCGACGACGCGACCAGCTTGGTTGATGTTTGCTGGATCAAATTGTTGACGACACGAATCGGAGCAATGTATGACAGACACTCAATAGTGCCCGCTTTTCTGGATAGTAGCATTGTTGAGAGGCGAGCCCCTTGAGCGCTCTCCGCCGTCCTGCGACCGCCGTTGTGTTCTCTCGCCTGGCGTGACTGGCGTGTGTAGCGAGGGCGCAATGGAACGCCTGCAGGGTATTGCCGTATCGCCAGGGATCGCCATCGGCGAAGCGCTGGTTCTCGATAACGAGGGATTTCGGATTCCTCGCCGGTTCCTCCCGCGCGATGCGGTCGAGGAAGAATTGCTGCGCCTTGAGAAGTCGTTCGCGGCGGCCGAGGCCGAAGTCGAACGCAATCGCAAGCACGTCGCCGAGCAATTGGGCGACGAATACGCAGCCATCTTTTCCGCTCACTTGCAGATGCTCCGCGACCGCCGGCTGCACGACGAAATCGAGGAAATGATTCGCGTGCGGCACTATTCGCCCGAATACGCGGTGAGCCGTGCGCTGCGGCGTTACGCGAAGGTGTTTCAATCGCTGCAAGGCAAGTACATGGCCGAGCGGGCGAACGACATCTTCGACATCGAGAAGCGGATTCTGCGGAACCTGCTGGGCCGCAGCCGCGAAGAGCTCGCGAACGTGACGTCGCCCGTATTGGTGTTGGCTCACCAATTGACGCCGAGCGAAACGGCGAGTTTAAATCCGCGTTTCGCGTTGGGATTGGTCACCGAAATCGGCGGCCCCGGCAGCCACACGGCAATCGTGGCCGAAGGCATGGGAATCCCCGCGGTGGTGGGCGTGGGACCGTTTCTGACCGACGTGTCGGGCGGCGACACGGTGATCATCGACGGCGATCAGGGACAGATTATTCTGCACCCCGACGAAGAAACGCTCGCCCGTTATCGCCACGAGGTGGAAGAGCAGCGCTCGCTCGCCACCAAGTTGGAGTTGTTGCGCGATTTGCCGGCGATGACCACCGACGGGCAACTCGTGCAGATGATGGGGAACATCGAGTTTCCCCACGAGGTGGAGCAATGCAAGCAGCGGGGAGCCAACGGGATCGGTCTTTACCGCACGGAGTTTCTCTACTTGGGTCGCGACGACGATCCCACCGAGGAGCTTCACTACGCGGCGTACGCCGAAGTCGTGCAAGCGATGGGCGATTTGCCCGTGGTGATGCGGACCCTCGACTTGGGGGCCGACAAGATGCGTTCGCTTCCCGATCCCGAAGACGAACGCAATCCCTTTTTGGGTTTGCGGAGCATTCGGCTAGCGCTGCGTAATCGCGATTTGTTCCGTACGCAGTTGCGAGCCATTTTGCGAGCCAGCGACTTGGGCGACGTGCGGATCATGTTTCCGTTGATCAGCACGATCATGGAACTGCGTCAGGCGCGGATGGTACTTGCCGACGCGATGGAAGATTTGGAAGAGGCCGGCGTCAAATTCGACCGCGCGGTAAAAGTCGGCATGATGGTCGAAGTTCCCTCGGCAATCATGATGATGGATCGGTTCGTAGACGAGGTGGATTTCTTCAGCATCGGCACGAACGATCTCATTCAATATTGCCTGGCGGTGGATCGCAGCAATAAGGACGTGGCCAACCTGTACACGGCCGCCGATCCGGCGGTGATTCGCATGATCGAAATCGCCGTGCGGGTTGCCAATCAGCATGGCGTGCCGATCAGCATGTGCGGGCAAATGTGTGGCAATCCGTTGTACACGATGCTGCTGATAGGTTTGGGTTTGCGCTGCTTTAGCGTGACCCCGTCCGCCATACCTGAAATCAAACGAGTGTGTCGCAGCGTTTCCACCGAACAGTGCGTGCGAGTCGCCGAGCACGTATTGAAGTTGGAAAGCTCCCGCGACGTAAAAAATTACCTGAAAGAAGAACTTACGAGAGTTTTTCCCGAATTACCGTTGTGACGACGTCGTGACCCATCCGGTCCGCAACGCGGTCCGGGTGCCCGGAGAGCGTTGCTTTCCGGCTAGGGCCCGATTTCTAAACAACAAAGTGTTTATGGCGTGTATGGCAAACATCTTTTCCAGAATCGAACGGCCCGTGGTCGGCAGGCTTCCCCTTAGGAAGTTTTTGCCCGTATCCCGCCGCGCCACTCGATTCGCGCTTTTGCCGTCCACATTCAAGACCAACGCGTGCCGCGTGAACGTTTTCCGTTCCCCCGGCGCAAGAATCAGAAAGAAATACTATGAAGCAGGAGATGTTGATCAACGTCGCTCAACCGGAAGAATGCCGGATCGCGATCGTTGAAGACGGTTTGCTCGAAGAACTCTACGTCGAGCGGAGCAGCCAAGACAATTACGTCGGCAATATTTACAAGGGACGCATCGTCAATCTTGAGCCGAGCATCCAAGCGGCGTTCGTCGATTTCGGCGTGGGTCGCAACGGCTTTTTGCACATCAGCGACGTCGAGCCGCAGTATTTTCGCCAGGGGGGCTATGACCCCGCCAAGTTGATCGACGTCAATGGCGGCCAGGGTGGCGGCGGCGATGACGACGAAGATTGGACCGAGGACGGCCCCGCGGAAAAACCCCGCAACGGTCGCGGCGGGACGCAAACACGCCGGATGAAGCCGGGCGTGCGTCCGCGGATCAAGCCGCCGATTCAAGAGATCTTTCGCCGCGGCGACGAAGTATTGGTGCAGGTCATCAAAGAGGGCATCGGCACGAAGGGGCCGACGCTTTCCACGTACATTAGCATCCCCGGGCGGGATCTCGTGTTGATGCCCGCCTTGGGCCGCATCGGCGTGTCGCGCAAGATCGAAGACGACGGCGTCCGCCGCCGCTTGCGGGATATTCTGCGTGAGCTCAATCCGCCGAAGGGATTGGGATTCATCGTCCGCACGGCGGGGACCGACCGGACGAAGAAAGAGCTTTCCCGCGACTTGGCCTACTTGCTGCGGTTGTGGAAGGTGATCGTCCGCCGGATCAAAAAGACCACCGGCCCGGTCGACATCTACGAAGAAAGCGACATGATCATCCGCACGATCCGCGACATCTTCACCAACGAAGTCGATAGCATCGTGATCGATGAAGCGAAGGCGTACGAACGGGCCAAGGAGTTTCTGCAAATCGTCATGCCGCGTTACGTCAACCGGTTGACGCTTTACGAGGGCAAGGAGCCGTTGTTCCATAAGAACAGGCTCGACGAGGAAATCGCGCGGATCAACCAACGACAAGTGCCGCTCAAGGGAGGTGGTTCGATTGTGATCGATCAGACCGAAGCACTCGTGGCGATCGACGTGAACAGCGGCAGCTTCCGCACCGACGGTTCTGCCGAGGAATCGGCGTTTCGCTTGAATCAGATCGCGGCCAAGGAAATCGCTCGTCAGTTGCGGCTGCGTGACCTGGGGGGCGTGGTGGTGAACGACTTTATCGACATGCGCAAAGACAAGCACCGGCGATCGGTCGAGCGAACGCTCCGCGACGCGGTGAAACGCGACCGCGCCCGCACCAAGATTCTCCGCACCAGTCCGTTCGGCCTGATCGAGATGACCCGCCAGCGGATTCGCCCCAGCCTGCGCCGCAGCGTGTACAAGGAATGCCCGGCCTGCGCGGGATCGGGCTTGGTGAAATCGGCCGAGAGCATGGCGATCGAAGTGATCCGCAAGCTCTTAATGTGTGCTCATAACGAACGGATCGCGCGGGTTTCCGTGACCGTGGAAGAGGACGTCGCCAACTACCTCAACAACCGCAAGCGGCGTGAGCTGACTCGCATGGAAGACGAGTACAACCTGCAAGTGCAGGTGCTAAGCCGCGAGGACGTGTCGCCGGAGTTTCTAAAAATTGAGTGCGAGGACAGCTCGGGGCGGGAGATTCGGTTTATTGAGTAGGAGTGCAGCGGTCGACAAGTTGTCTTCGCATCCAGTTCGAATATAGAATAGATGAGTACGGTGGGAAAGCTATTCGACAATATCGTCGCTGCCATTCAGGTGGATCGCTTCATCGTATCGTGGCATGCCGACGAACGGTGTGAAGAGCGCGAGATATCTGCTTGGCAACTGGTAGCTGGTATTGGTGATGCGCAATTGATACGCGAGCGACCCCGGAGCAAACCGCATCCATCGGTTATCGTTCAACATCAACTTGTTGATGGCAGTGAAGCGGAGGCTGTGTGGTCCTGGTTAGCGGAAAGCAACCGGGCCATGCTTGTAACCGTGTATTTTCGAGATTGAGATGAATTATGTCTGACAAGCGAGAAAAACGGAAACGTTGGGTTCAGCGCGGCAATTACGCTGTCGAAGTCGAAGTCGAGGTCGTCTACCCAGAAGATGCCCCCTCCGAGGCGTGTCTTGAGCCCAACACGGTTCGTTGGCTTGACGAAGTGGCTCGCAAGGCTGAGGAGGGCGATCTCCAATTCTTACATAATGCCGGGCGGGTCTTTCAAGCCGTCCCATCCTGAAAATCGGTGTGAGATAGCACGGGGCGGGAGATAGGGTTTATCGAGCGAGGCTAGTGCGAGTCTAGCATAGCCGGACCGCAACGAGGTCCGGGAGCCCAGGGCTGCAAGTAACCACTTCATTAAATCGCTTAACGAGGCGCTGCTCGTCGCGGCGGAAGTTTTGTTGTTGGGCAGGCGCGGCATGGGTATAATTTTAGCATGACCACCGAGCAATTCAAATCAACGTTGCACCTGCAGCCTTTTCGGCCATTTACCATTCGTATGGCCGATGGCCGAACGTTTGACGTACCCCACCCCGATTTCGTAGCTCAATCGCCATCAGGTCGGACGGTTATTGTTTTCCAACAGGACGACAGCTATAGCTTGCTTGACTTGCTGTTAATGACGGTGGTTGAGGTTCATACCTCCAATGGTCGCTCCGCCTAACAAGCGCTGGCGCGCCCGGGCGAATCGCCGTCTCCATGCCGGTTTGGCGTTTTTCCTTCGTGGCGGTATACTAGAATTGCCGACCTTAATTGTGCGCGATTCTTATTTAAGAAGAAAAATGGCAGTGAAGTGAGTCACCATGACGCTGACTTTGCAATTCGACGAGGAACAATCTCGGCGTCTGATTGAGGTCGCTCGGGAATTACAGGTCGACCCTTCTGAATTAGCTAGAGCCGCAATCAATGAACTCGTATCTCGGCCATCGGAAGACTTCGACTCGGCAGCTCGACGCGTTCTGGAGAAGAACCGAGAGCTTTATAAGCGATTGAGCTAATGCATTACCTGGCTCTGGGCGAAGTACTGGAACTTCACCACCGTATCCTTCACCAAACGGGAGGGGCTGAGGGGGTCCGAGATCTGGCAGGCATTGAGTCTGCGTTGACTCAACCTCAAATGATATTTGCAGGCCAGGAACTTTATCCAACGATAGGATCCAAGGCTGCTTCCCTCTGTTTCTCGCTTGTGACAAATCATCCGTTTATCGACGGAAACAAGCGAACGGGGCACGCTGCCATGGAAGTTTTTTTGATTCTCAACGGTTTCGAATTGGCTGCCGACATCGACGATACGGAGCAGACCATCCTGCGATTGGCCGAAGGAAGACTCGCGCGTGACATGCTTGTAGACTGGGTTACGCGTCACGTTCAACCTGTTTCGTAATCAGTATCATACAATGCCGCACGAGATATGTAGAAGAGTCCAATCCGTGCTACAAACGGTTCAAGTTTTCGCAAGCTGCGCAGGTTTTTTTACAGGAGATCGCAGAGGAAGCAGAGTTGATATCCCTAATTCGCCTCTGCTCCCTCTGTTTCCTCCTGTTCAATGATTTTTGGTTGCGACTACCGGCCGCGCTGGGTTTCATCCGTGGCTAACTTCTCCCAGATGATGCGTACTCTTTTTCGGCAGCGGGGCCGCTTCGCGGAAAAGGGTGCCTCGCGGGCGGTAAAACACCCCCCTCGACAGGGCCCTCGGCCTCCGGTAAATTATGGAGTTTGGCGATTCGCTGCTGCCCTGTCTGGGGCGAGGGCATTCTGCCAGCACTCGAATTCTCATTGCCAAATCCAATTCCTTGCCAGTTTCAAAGTAGTAGGTTAGTTGCCATGTACGCAATCATCTTGGATGGTGGACGACAATTCAAAGTCGAAGAAGGTCAAGAACTCACGATCGACTTCCGCGATTTGCCGGCCGGTGAAAAACTTACTTTTGACAAAGTGCTGGCCATTTCCACCGGCACGGGCGATCTCAAGCTGGGTGCTCCGATGGTGTCGGGGGCGAGCGTCACTGCCGAAGTGTTGGGCGCCGACAAGGGTGAGAAACTCGTCGTGCAAAAGTTCCGCCGCCGCAAGAACTCGCGCCGCAAGACGGGCCATCGCTCGGTGCTGACCCGCGTGAAAATCGGCAAGATCACGGGGTAATTTTGTTACCCCCGGCGCTACTTGATGCGCCTGCACTGCATCTCACGGGAAATGCCTTGTTGACTGAGCAGTCGTTCAGTAGATAATGCAGTTATCCCTCAGTTGGCCAGTTGGCGTTATTCACGGTCTCGTCATGCAAAAATTTACGGCCGTCATCGAGCATTGCCCCGACACTCAGCTCTACGTGGGTTACGTTCCGGGATTTCCAGGTGCTCATTCGCAAGCGCCGACACTCGATGAGTTGCACTCAAATTTGATTGAAGTTGTCGCCATGCTACTGGAAGATGGTACGCCAACGCTGGAATCAGAGTTCGTGGGTATTCAAACTTTGGAAGTAGGCGCCTAATGGCGACTTTGCCGGTTCTCAAG
>JBGTEU010000003.1:0-4300 GCA_041747595.1 Bythopirellula sp. | reverse complement strand
GAATTTTACACCATCCTATTTACGCGGGTGCGTACATCTATGGTCGAGCACTGACAGATCCAAGTCGCCGCGTCGAGGGCATGCCGCGGCTCAAATTACCTGATCAGTTTAACCGGCCTGGGGCTCGAAATAAATGACCCCGTCTGACCCCGCAGGTATCCCGCTCTGGACCCCGCCTGTCTAAATTCAATCTGAGACCCCGCCCTCGTTGGGGCATTCGAGGCGCATAGAAAAAGGGGAACAAGGCTTGTTGGTTGCAAAGCCAGCCTCGTTCCCCCTTTACAAGAAGTAACAGGTCTAGCTTGAACTATATTCTCACTGCAATCAAGGAACATCATGCGGCGGTAAGCAGGGATTCTGCATTCCGCGTGCGGTACCGTGCGGTTTGTGCTGATTGCGGTAACTCTGACTTTGAACCACGCGGCTTGCGTCGCAGGAAGTTGCGGGTCATCGTGGCAGAGAGCGTGGTGATCGTGGAGATAGCAATCGGCCGGTGGCGCTGTCGAACTTGTTCACGGAGCTTCACCGATTACCCCTGGTTTCGTCTTGCCGTGGAAGCGATTTGCCACTCCCGATCTCATTTCCCAGGCGGTGAAATATCTCAGCCCCCAGGTTCCTCCCGCCACCTACCGTTCCGTGGTGCAACACGAGCGATTGAGGATCGGTTATCCGGTCTCCCACGTTCCTGTCGACGACACGCAGCCTGAGCAAGCCTCGAGAACCGATCCGGAATACCCAGCCGACGACAACGCTCTCGCCGAGCACGACTCGGCAGACGAAGTCGACCGCTATCACCAAACAGTGATTCCTCCCAGCTTGCCGTGGCGATTCATCGGTTGGTTGGGGACTCTCATGCTGGCTCTCAACAAAGCTCGCGAGATGCTGCTCCAGAAGAATCCTGACTCGCTTTGCCACCGGGTTTCCGGCAGCGTGGACCCGTTCAAGGCACGTAGCGACGAGCGGATGGTGACGTTGGAAACGGCCAGGCAACTCTTGCTGATCATCCCCGAGTGGGAAGCCTGTTTCGATCGTCCATTCTTCCCCCAATTCGCAACACGTGCGGGCTTTGACTAACCTACCCTGTCACTCTCGTGAAGAACGAATCAACTTCGCGCGGAGTGAATTTATATGAGTCTTACCCATGATGACTGGGCAGTCTTCTGGTGTCATTTGCTGGGGCCCATCCTGCTGGACGATGTCGAGCGAGGAGAACGGAAGCGGTTTTTGCGGGAACTGAGCCAACGTGAAGTGCGGCTACCCACGGGCCATTCCCGACGCATTTCGCTTTCCACCTTGCGACGCAAGGTACGTCAGTTCCGCCAAAGCAAGCTGATGGGACTGCAACGAAAGCGCCGCAACGACCGTGGCAAGTCTCGCAAGGATCGTCAAGCGATGCTCATGCGAGCCATTGAACTCAAGCGGCAGCAGCCGCTACGGTCGCCGCATGTGATCAACACGTTCCTTCAGTGCGAGTTTGGACGGACGATTCCCAAGTCGACGCTCAACCGCCAGCTGCGCTGGGCAGGTGCGACGCTTCGGCAGCTCCAGCCAACCGACGAAAAGATCCGTTGCCGCTGGACCCGGGATCACAGCAATTCCCTGTGGGTCGGCGACTTTGCCGATGGTCCATGCGTCTTTCACGACGGCCATGTCATCAAGTCGCATTTGTCGATCTGGATTGACTGCCACAGCCGTTATGTCGTCGAAGGACGGTACTACTTTCGCGAGAATCTCGACATTTTGATCGACTCTCTGCTCCGGGCTTGGGCCAGCCACGGTGCATCGCGCGAACTGTATGTCGATAACGCAAAAATCTATCACTCGCGAGCCCTGAAGTTGGCCTGCCCTCAACTCAATATTGAGCTCCTGCATCGGCCCCCCAGGGACCCACCGGCTGGCGGCATCATTGAACGGATGATTCAAACCACGCAACTCCAATTTGAAGCTGAAATCCGAGCCAGCCACACCGTGACGCTCAACAAATTGAATCATTACTTCCAGGCGTGGCTGCACGAAGGTTACCACCAGACGGTGCACAGCCAGACGGAGCAAACACCTGGCGAACGATTCCGAGCCGGCACGCGGTACCAGCGCCGGGTGAATATGGCTGAGGCCTTGGAACTGTTCCATCTCCGCGAACGACGCACGGTGGACAAGACCTTCTGTGACGTGCGGGTCGATCGCCAGTACTTCGCCGTCAATCCCAAATATCGTTACGAGTGTGTCATGGTCCACTACGATCCGTTCGGGCGGTCCGCAGAAGTCAAACTGTATTCCTTGGAAGGGATCTTTCTGCAAGTCGCCCCACGTTACGATCGAAGTCCAGGCGCCCATCCCTTCCTTGATTCTCCTCAGCCCAAGTCACCCGCGACTCCGCTTGACCACGAGTATCTCGAAATCCTGAGCGTCCGCCACCAAGAAAGCTTGAAGGCTGAGTCTCAGAGCGGTGTGAACTACCATCGCGCTCAACACGCGCACATCTTGTCAGTAGCTCAACTGGCCAACAAGTTCGCCCAACTCCTCGGACGCGAGGGAGGTGCGTCGGGCTTGAATGCCGAGGAATTGGAACAACTGGCAAGCTTCCATAGCGGCCATCCTCGCACCACTTTGGAACTCTTGGAGCAAGCCTGCGAAATGGCCGAACTCAAAACGATTCCCGTGATCCTGTTTCAGCTTCAACAGTTGCTGCCGCGTTAAGGCAGCAACGCCTATTCCTTGGAAGGAGATCTCATGTATCACACGCACTATCACCTCAAATCGCAGCCGTTTAGCGAGCACGCTCCCGCCACGTCGCTCTGGGTCGACGATCGCATGCAGGAAGGGTTGGCTCGCCTAAATCATCTCGGAGAACACGCCACGCTGGGACTGGTCACCGGGCCCTCAGGTGTCGGCAAGTCGGCGCTGCTTAAACGGTTCTTGCATGAGTTGTCACGGCAGCGGTACGAAGCCGTCTACTGTCACCTGACCCACTTAAACGCTATCGGGCTGCTCAAAACGATCATCGGTCAGTTGGGTGAACAACCACGGCGGGGCAAAGAACGGCTCTTCGCCCAGATCCTGGAATGCGCGGCGCGCACCGAATGCACGCTGCTCCTGATCGTTGATGAAGCTCATCTCCTCGATGGAGATGCCTTGACCGATCTGAGGCTCCTTGTCAGCTCTGCCATCGACACGGCACCGCCGCTCAAGATTCTACTCGTCGGGCAGGAGACACTCCGCGCGACACTCCGACAATCGCAACATCAGGCGATCCTCAATCGCATTCACGTGCAGTACCGCCTCAAGCCGCTATCGAAAGAACAGACCGGCCGTTACCTCGATGTGCAGATGAAGCAAGCTGGGGGACCGGAGGATGTCTTCGACAGTTCCGTGAAGGGACTGATTCACGACTTCACGGGTGGACTGCCGCGAGCCATCAATCATCTGGCCACCGCGTGTCTGTTGCAAGCGACCGCACGCAACGTGCAACGGATTGATGAAACAGTGTTTCAGCAGGCTTCTGCCGAGCTGCAACTTGGTTGACGGAGGGTCTGGCTGATGACGACTCATCCTGAAAACTCAAACCGACGTAACTCAGAGCGGACAAACGGCCAGCGTTACAGTCCCGAGCTCCTGCGACGCATCCGCAACGAGATTCCGATCGACTGGCTGATCGCGCACCTCAACTGGCCCCACAAGCGACGGGACGGACGGTTCATCTTTCTCTGTCCGTTGTGCGGCGAGTCACTCTCGTCGACCAAGTCGGATACCAATCTGGCACGCTGCTTCCACTGCGCTACGAACTTTAACCCGATCGACTTCACCATGCACGTGCACAACTGCGAATTCACGCAGGCCATCGAGTTCTTACAGCCACTCCTAAAACTGTAAAAATCCCATCTCCCCGACCCAAGGACCGCCACAGCGGTCCTTTCTTATGCGCCAATCCCCTCCCCCCCATTAAGCCGGTTCAAATATCGTGAGCCGCAAACGCGCAGAATATTCGAGCCGCGGCATGGGTGCATTGGGATCAGCGTTCCATCCGTGGTTGAGTTGCTGGAAGGTCGTCATGATTTAGTCACCGAACAATCAAGATCACGGGGCGGTCGTGATGGGTGTTGTTTCAAAACAAGGCGCAGTCGGCCGCTCCTAGTTCGGCGAGCCGATGTGCGCGCGGATTTCGGACCATATCGACCTATTGTATTTCATGCCAAACATAGATGCCCGGGCACCATTCAACATTGTAGAATCTGCTATCATCCATCTCCGGTCGGTATGTTTCACGACCTATTTTCAACCCCCAATGGCCAAACCCGCCACC
>JBGTEU010000002.1:0-2445 GCA_041747595.1 Bythopirellula sp. | reverse complement strand
GCGGCGCTGGCGATTGCCGCAGCTTTGGCCCGGCGACCCAACTCCCGGAGTCTGTCGATCGCCCGGCTACGCGCGACCATGAGTAAGTACGTCTGTGGAGTGCTTCTCGATGAATCGTATCGCTGTGGGTGGTGCCAGATTTCCCAAAAAACTTCTGACAGCACATCTTCGGCTGTGTGAAGATCGTGCAAAATTCGTAAGCAGACCGCGAGGACTTGGGCGCCGTATTGGTGATAAAGCTGCAAGAATGCCGTCTCGTCACTCCCTTTGATCGCGGTCATCCATGCGATTTCCTGCTGATTCCTGCAGTCTCGGTTTTCAAGGCTTGCTGTATCCGCGGCGTTTAATTTGATATTGGGGCTATCCATGAAACCCCCACTGCGGAGCTATTACCTCTCGAGCACGAAAAGTATGCCCTGCTGTGGGGGGTACAGCTTGGCTGGCAGACGGAAGTTGCTCGAGGGGATAGACCGCATCCGTCATCCAACAATTCTCGACTTCCGCGTCATGCTGCTTGGAGAGCATGAACTGAAAGACGTGAATCGCGCCGCATTCATCCAAGAGTGTGACCAGCACCGCAGCGTTTTCCTTCTCGAAGATGGGTTTTCCGACTAATGCGAGTTGGTGATGAATCATGGCATCGTAGGGAGGTCGGCGAACCATTGCCGCGAAGCGAACCACAGGTCCGGTCATTTGCTTGTTACTGGGAGAGGCGAAAATAAAACACTGTAGAATCCCCGCTGAGAGATCCGCCTTTGCCAAACCTGCCAATTGCAGGGCGACGACTTCTTCAGGAGTGAAGCTGGGATCTGGCTGCATCAGATCCTTGGCGGCGGTTTCGCTAAACGCTTCATCTTCGCTCGCCAGTTGCTGGGAAGGATCGTTGGCAAATCGAGAAAGCAAGAATTGAGCACCCGTCGTCAACGCGAATGCGAGCACAAAAAACACGAACAGCACAATTCCCAGTCCCCCCCGCGAAGAGTCGTCGGTGGTCGTTGGAGGGCCTGGCATGATTCGTGGTGCCACGGGAGAAGATTTGCAAGCACAGATAATTCGCTCAAACTATGCGGGATGTTTTGTCGCGTCAACACATTGCCTAGTTCATCATGCGTTACGAACCCGACGCGTACTTGGATGCAAATATTCCCAGATTTCCTGGAAAAACCCCGCCACAAAAAAACAAGCCCGGCAATTACCGGGCTTGTTTGAGCATTTCACTGATTCAATAGCCGATTCAAACAATGCGTCGCTTACGGCCACACATCGCAATTGCGGCCAAACCGACGAGCGTCAGCGAAGCAGGCTCGGGTATATTGGGGTTGAATCCATCGGGGGCAACAGCCATCGCACTGATGACTACACCACCGTCGATCTGGCCCAAGTTGGTAGCCAATCCTGTCAGCAAGTTAATACTGTACAAGTACGATTGTGAATCACTAACAGGCTGCATGGCAGCATAGGCAATACCCGTGGCACCTGAAATGTCGAACCCACTTGTTGCCACAACGTTGATCCCCAAGGGGCCAACAGTGGCAAGAGTGCCTGCCGAGTTTGCTTGAGTCACCAAAATGTCCAATCCGGTGTCGATGCCGTAAAGCTGAGAGCCGGCAGGTGGGGGACTGACGCTGTTGGTGTAAGCCGAACTCACAACATTAGGAGCTACGCCAAAGTTGGGATCGCCCGGGCCGTAGAAGAGATCCGTCACACCAGTCGCTGAGCCATCATTTGGATTCAGCACGTAATTCTTCTTGGTGTTCGAGACGACGCGGATCCGATCAATCACGGGATTGAAATCAAAGCCGAACGCCGAGCCGTTAAGGGTAGGCGTGAAGGCTCCTAGCGGTGGGACTTCGGTTGCAGTACCAGTCAGGACGTTAAGGGTATACAGCCGACTGGAACTCCCTAACGCATATAACTGGTTAGTCGCGGGACGAAAATCGATGCCCTTGATCGTTTCGCCTGTTTGCAAGCCGCTGATAGCGGCACCATTTTGCAAAGTACCAGGAGATGACGAGTCCCAACTCACAAGAGTTTGGCCACTCGATTCGTCAATGCCGTAAATAAGTTCAGCATGTGACACGGAAGAAGCGCTCAACAGGCCTACGCAGGCGAGGAACGCGATTGCGAATTGTTTCATCTCAGTAGACACCCTCAAGTTGATGATCCATCGGTAGGCGAAAGCTACTTGCTTACAGACCTAAGCCGAAAAGTTAGTCGAAATTCATTTCCGACACTGCCCGAATGTAATTGGATTACGTAAGCCGATTATAACCGGATTTCCATAACAAGGAACAATTTGCCAGATGAATTCTTAAAAATCAACCCGAAAATCCAAAAATGGCCAATCTTAGGACAAGGCGTTAATGACTCAAGAATCTGTCCAAGATGTGGTCAGATTTCTTGGGGTGGTTGCAAGTCGACCATAGCTCCGCGACTCCCCCCTCT
>JBGTEU010000001.1:0-2895 GCA_041747595.1 Bythopirellula sp. | reverse complement strand
AGGCTTCGGGTCACCATATTGAATCCCGCGTGAGGGAACAGGACCACGGACACACGGGCGACGGCTTTTGGTTCCAAGGTGCTGGCATCACCGTTGTTGACAATGTTGCCGCGGATGCGGAAGGCCATGCCTTCATCTATTACACGCGAGGACTTACGTTAGGCGGTCATACGGCGACCTATCTCGCGAACAATTTGACAGATCCTTCCATTGCCAATGGTGCCGAGGAAATATTAGTCGACCATGTGCCCGTTCGAGAATTCGCGAGAAATATAGGCTACGCCTCGGGTTCTGGCTTGTCCGTGTGGTACAATTTGCGAAATGCCAACCATCTAGGTAAGAGTATCTTTAAAGATTCCACTTTCTGGAACAACAACACGGGGGTAGAAATACCCTATTCTCAGGGCACGGTATTGCGAGATTTGGACATCACGCAAAACTTCGCCAACTTGACAGGATTTGGCGTACGATCTAATGCAGTCACGAAGAATGCCACTTACGAGAACCTGTACGTTAGCGGATATCACGTAGGCATTGACGTTGCTTGGCGCGGTGTATCCATTGTCAACGGCGGGACGTTTGCCACTCGACGTGGTATCTGGGTGCGTCCTGCTGCCGAGGCGGGGCGCACTGTTTTAGTGACTGGGACAATCACCATGTTGCCCATGCCGGCCGAACTCATGAATGGGTGGAAGCAACTTGATATTGAAGTTCGGTATGATACCCAAACTTTAAATGGAAGCATTCAACATTTGTTTCACGATTCCACGGTGGTTCTTAATTATGGACCCTATCACTTTCGCCAGTTGTATTCCTACATTCAAACTGCCGATGCGGTGCCGTTCCCTGTGTCTGGTCACGGAATCCCAGCTCAATATGTGGGATTGACGACGCAACAAATTAGCGATCGATACGGTAAGAGTCTCTATGGAAGAATCGCGCCTTCCGACGTCGTTCAGGATGACCGATTGGGAGGGCTCCTAGGAACATTTCGTTGACTGATGATAAGCTGTGAGTCTTGCAGAGTATTCCAGTAGGAAGGCACTAGCCCGCAGATAGCGCACTAATTGGACGAGCACTCCCATGCCAAACGATTGAGACGGGAGGGAGTGATTGTCGGAAGCGAGACCCAACTCGAAGTGTCCGAGTGAGGCTTAGCCATTAAGTCGCAGCGGCACTCATGAGTTGTAGACCTTGGCGAGATCTGATTCACCTTGAGGAGTTGGGGAGGGTTCTGCGTCGTGATGTTCACAAACGATCTCATCGGGATTGGCCAGCGAAATCTCGCGGTACTGCTCGTAATCCGTGAGAAACAGTGTCAACAGATGCGGATCGAAATGCGTGCCAAGCCCTCGTCGCATAATTTCCAACACCACTTCCTCGGACATGGCCGGGCGGTAAACCCGGTCATGACTGATCGCATCATAGACGTCGACGATTGAAAGAATCCGCGCGGCCTCGGGGATTTCTTCCCCCGAGAGTTGTTGCGGATAGCCGTCGCCATCCCAGCGTTCGTGATGCGAGAGGGCGATCTTTTCGGCCAATTGGAGCACGGCCGAGTGCGAACCCGCGAGCATCCTCGCGCCAACCGTCGTGTGTCGCTTCATCTGCTCGAATTCCTCTTCGGTGAGCTTGCCCCGCTTGCGGAGGATCGCGTCGGGGATGCCAATTTTTCCCACGTCGTGCATGGGGGCGGCCATCCGCAGTTGCTCCGCTTCCGCCTCCGACCAACCCGCGCTCAAGGCGAGAAATTCGCTGAACAAGCCCGTCCGACGAATATGGGCTCCCGTTTCTTCGTCACGGCATGCCGAAGCCATTACCAGGCGATGAATGGTTTCTTCCTGGGCCAACCGCAGTGCGACGGTTTGCTCGTGAACGCGACGTTCAAGCGTGCGCAAGTGCTCGTGCCGCTCGCGGACCAGCTGCCTCCGTTCCCAAGCCTGGCGAATTTGAAACAAGTATTCTTGGCTCTGAATGGGTTTGAGCAAATATCCGCTTGCCCCTTTCGGCAGTGCCTCGATGGCACGTTGCGTGTCGAGTGCCACGGTGAGCATCAAGACGGATGTCTCCGGGTAAAGTTTGTTGATCTGGTCCAATAACCACAGACCGTTTTGGCCGGGCATGTTTATATCGCACGTCACGACTTGCACGCTGTTCTGCAGCAAGACTTCGAGCGCCTGCACGGCATTGGCGGCAGTGAGGCAATGCCAGCCATCGTCGGTGAGCCAACGCGCCAAAAGATTGCGGACCGAGCTTTCGTCGTCGACGACCAAGACGGTGCGTTCGGAAGGTTGAGATTCCGACCAATTTAATTCATCAGGCATAATTCTTCATCCAGGGCATCACGAATGATGTTAAGCAAGTGTTTTTCGAATCCGCGCGGTCGTAGGTCCAGTGCTTTGTTTTCCGAAATGCAGACTCCACGACAAGCCCTATTACTCTTTGGGTCCCTCTCGCCGACGTTTTCGCGCGCAGTGGACCTGCGGGGAACAGGGTGATTAATTGACAGTTCGGCCAGAATGACCATTAGTTCTCACCTGAAAGGTTAGGTCAGAACAACTCTAACGTCAAAAGACTGCAAAGGCTGTCGTCGAATTGATGAGCAGGAATGTCACGATGCCGGTCCAGATAACGAACGTGACGGTTATAAAGCCTTGCTTTGCGGGCGACTAACGGGAAACAGCCAGTCAGAAACTAGAGAAATCGGGTGGTGGTTTCCTTTGACTTCCCGCTGCGGAAACGTGAGGTGTACGGGTAAACTCGCGATAGCTTTGCGCGGACTAAATTCCGCTTCGGTGATGCCGGGGAATTGGCTCGCTACACTACCACCCTCATGCGCGGCATGGCCGTGCAAGCGGGAAGCTGCGAGCACTTCGTTTCATCGTTACGCCGCAG